>JBEBIF010000615.1:0-1697 GCA_040080515.1 Chitinophagaceae bacterium
CTCCAATGGCTTACACAGAACAGCAATACAAACAAAAAATATCACTCGGTCAAAGTGGCAATACGCTTACGCTGCTGATCGCCACCTGCCTGGTACTGTTTGTAGGGCTGGCTTTTATGAGGGCCATTTGGTTTTTCCGGTTTCCTAAAGAAATAGCACCGGCACTATTCGAAAAAAATGTACTTGGATTGTTTACCATGCCTGCCAGTACCGATAAGTTGTTGTATAAACCCTGGACCATCATCACCCATATGTTTGTACATGATAATGTATGGAAGGTGTTTGCCAATATGCTGTGGTTGTGGACATTTGGTTACATACTGCAAGACCTTACGGGCAACAGGAAGATCATCCCGGTATTTATTTACGGGTCGTTGGGCGGTGCCATTGCATTTATACTGGGCTATAATTTCCTTCCTTCACTGCAGGCTTTTATGCCGTATGCTGCTGCTTCCGGAGCTGCTGCCGGGGTAATGGCCGTTGCCGTGTCTGCTACACTGATCTCACCTTCTTACCGCATTTTTCCAATGATCGGCGGTGGGATTCCCTTGTGGGTGCTCACGATCATTTATGTCGTTTCCGATCTTGTTACCGTATCTATTAGCGATACCGCTACACTGATCACTCATATGGCCGGGGCCCTTACTGGCTTCCTCTTTATTTATTTTTTGAAAATGGGCTTCGACTGGAGTGAATGGATGAGTAATTTCTTCGACTGGATCACCAACCTGTTTAATCCTGACAAACCCAAAAAAGGAAGCAACATCAAAGAAGAACTGTTTTACAAATCGGCAGGGGAGCCGTATAAAAAGACCATGAATGTAACCCAGCAGCGGGTAGATGAAATATTGGATAAGATCAACCAGCACGGATACAACTATCTTACCGAAGAAGAGAAAGAATTATTGACAAGGGCCAGCAAAGAAGAGTTGTAGAGAAGTTTCGAGTGGTGAGTTTTGAGTTGCGAGACTAAAACCCAAAACATCTTTACAGTAACTGAACATCCCAATTGTTTTCAGAAATAGTCGGCTTAGAGTCTCGCATCTCGTAGCTCACTGCTCATAGCTTTTTCCGTAATTTGCATCAATGGCCACCAGTTTTAGAGTATTCACCAAACGCTTTTTTTTCTTCGCTAATATTGCGGTGGTAATTGTTTTCCTGCTTGCCTGCCTGGTACCCTTTTTGCATCCTCAAAGATGGTGGTTCATTTCGTTCCTGGGACTGGCTTTTCCTTTTTTATTGCTGGCGGTTATCCTGTTCCTGGTGGCATGGCTTATTGTATTAAAGCCCCGGCTGGCACTTCTTTCTGTCATAGCCCTTGTATTGGGTATGAAAAGCATCAGTGTGTTCCTGGCCTTTCATCCGCCCAAAGCATTTAATTATAAAAAAGATCCCTCACAGATACGTATCGTAAGCTGGAATGTGGCCCGGTTCATCGAACTGAAACGAAACACCAATGCTGGCAGTGAAAAACGATTGAAGATGCTGGAGCTACTAAAGAAGCAGGATGCTGATATACTTTGTTTACAGGAATTTCATACTTCTACTGATTCATCCTACTACGATAATATTACGCCTATTCAAAAGGAGCTTGGCTATCCCTATTTCTATTTTTCATTTGATGAGGATGGTGACAATCACTATTACAGTTCCATCATTTTTTCCCGCTTCCCGATCATTGACAGCGGTAAAGTAAG
>JBEBIF010000146.1:0-7927 GCA_040080515.1 Chitinophagaceae bacterium
ACCCCTATGTATTGAAGAAAATACATCTTGCGGAGCAACCGCTTGCCCTGTCCATGCTCTTTCATTATTATTTTTTCAATTGTCAGAATACCGGGCAGGAAAGATGGTGGAATGGTTCTGTTGTGGCAACAGGAAAACAATTTAAACAAACCACTCCACAGCAATTGCGGGACAAGCGGAATGATCTTACACGCATCAAAAAAGGCGGGTGGCATTTTTCATATCTCGGTGGAATTGAAAAGATCAAACAGAAGATCCGTTCTTTTGCCCATACCGAATTTAATAAGGATGAATACCTGCAGGATGAATACCTGGTAAAAGCGATCAATAACGGCGAAGACATTTTTAAAAGAGAAGGCGTGTCTTTTAAGTTTGTTTCTCCTTATTATTACCCGGATTGGCTTCGCAAAGAAATGGAGGACTACCCCGGCTTCCTGCACCTTACTAAAAAAGATACCGCCTTTACCAAACTGGCCTGTGCGGTGCGGAGAGCTTTTGCTTAATACTTTTTATGGATGCATCCAATAACATAAAAGAACCGGCGCCGCTTGTGTCTGTTGCTATGTGTACTTATAATGGCGTTGCTTATCTGAAAGAACAATTAGACAGCATCATCAACCAAACCTATCAGCACCTTGAAATAATAATAGTGGATGACGGCTCCTCCGATGGCACACAGCAACTACTAAAAAGTTATCAGCAAAAAGACAGCCGTATTCAATTTTACCAGAACGAACAAAACCTCGGTTATAATAAGAACTTTGAAAAGGCCTGCCTCCTTACTACCGGCACTTATATCGCCATATCCGACCAGGATGATGTGTGGGAGCTTAATAAGATCGAAACAATGATGCGCCAATGGGATAAGGAAAGCATTTTTGTTTATTCTTTGTCCCGTGATTTTTTTGGAGAGCTCCTGGTACGGGAAGAAGAAAATAAACCCATCCGGTATTATGAAGGAAGTATGCCGGAAAAGCTGGCGTTCGATTCTCCCATTCATGGCCATGCCTGTATCTTTCACCGTTCCTTACTGAAAGAGGCTGTTCCTTTTCCGGAGCAGGTATATTATGACTGGTGGCTGAGCATGGTGGCTTCAGCCACAGGCAGGGTAAGCTGCATTAAACAAACCTTTACGTGGCATCGCATCAGCGGGCAAAACAGTTCGCATGAATTACTGAACATAAAAGAAAAAGAAGAACGAGCAACCAAACTCAGGGCAGTATGTCTCCGGCATACAGAAACATTTTTAACCCGGCCGCTGGCCAATCCGCAAACCCGTGCTATTCTTGAAAACTATTGCCGCTTATTGCGCAGTAAAAAAGACAATCGCTTTTCCTGGCGTTTCTTTATTTTCTTTTTTAAGAACAGGGCCGTTACGTTTCATTACAAACGCAGGCGGAATTTTTTTTCGCTGCTGAAGAATAGTTTGAAAAGGAGTTTTACGGGATTGTAAGTGCTGGACAAGGATTGACTACTCTTCGGTCTGTCAAAACAAAAACCCGGTTTCATCATCCCATTCGGGAGAGAGGATTTACCGGGTATCGCATTGTAAATATAGGTCTTTAAATTATATTTGCGACTACCCTTTTGAAAATAATTTGATGAACACCAGTGCTTTAGAAAAGCTGCTTTCGCCAAAAAGGCTCAGCACCTATTACAACCTGTTTCCAGCAGATAAGGAAAAAGCTATTGAATACTACAGGCTAAATACTCAAATTTCAGAATCACTTTACCCCTTGCTGTCCAACTTTGAGATAACACTAAGAAATTCAATTCATCACTCATTTACCATACATTATAAATCCGAAGAATGGTTTTCAAGATTCGGTCCTCCTGAATTACTTGAGCAGGTTCATATTGCCAAACAGAAAATACTGAAAGGGCACAATCAAATTACAGCCGACAAAGTGATTGCAGAATTGACGCTTGGTTTTTGGACAGCTCTTTTCAATAAACAATATGCCAAAGATTTTTGGAAACCTCTAACCTATGCTTTCCCTTTATTGAATTCAGCCAACAAGCGCAGAGACAAGATTTCTTACAAGCTAAATCATATCCGAAAATTCCGAAACCGCATCTTTCATTACGAACCTGTTAGCAATGATCTTAATGCATTAGCTACAAACCACAATAATATTCTGGAAATTCTTAGTTGGATAAATGCTGACATTGTTGGATGGACAAAACAAACAGACCGTTTTGATACTCTTTATAAGCAAGCTATTGTTCTTCGCACCAAAAGATAAACGCAGGTGGAATATTTTTTCGCTGCTGAAAAATAGTGTGAAAAGGGGTTTTACGGGATTGTAGCTTCACGATTCCGCCAGGTAAAATAATGAGGGTACTACCCGCCATTTATAGCTAACCCATTTTAGCTCTTTACTTCGCCTTTCTCCTAAAACCTTCGAAGGCGGAGCTTTTTGCTCCGGGTTTCTCCTAAGAACTCCGAAACCGGAGCTTTTTGCTCCGATTTTCTCCCAGGAACTCCGAAGCCGGAGCTTTTTACTCCGGTTTTCTCTCAGGAACTCCGAGGCCGGAGCTTTTTGCTCAGGTTTTCTCCCAGGAACTCCGAAGCCGGAGCTTTTTGCTCCGATTTGCCCCTTTCTTCTTCAAAAACCAGCCATTTTGCTTATTTCCAGGTGGTTTTGCACACCCTGTTCAAATATTCCGCAGCAAAAAAGGGATTATTCCTGCTAATTTTCCGCTACTGGAAAACCATTAGCAGCATTACTTTTACTGCGAGGTGCCTCGAGCATGAAAATCCCGACACACATACCCGGAAGGGCGCAAAGAAGCCTGCTGGCTCTTTTGCTTTTCCTTTCTCCATTAGTTTCTTTTTCCCAAACTAATATCAATGGTATTGTAAATACCTATCGGCAGGTGGTCGAGATCATTCCGGCCAAAGCCTGTGTGCGGGTAAATAATATCAGCGGCATCAATGTGAACACTAAGATACTGCTGGTACAAATGAAAGGCGCCACCATCAGCACCGCTAATAATGCCACTTACGGTGATACCAGTTCCACCAACGAAGCCGGCTTGTATGAGGCGGGTACCATCTGTTATATCATCGGCGATTCTGTTTTCCTTTTTCACAACCTGGCAAATACTTATAACACGGCAACCGGTAAAGTACAACTGGTACAGTTTGCTGAATACAATTCCGCCCGGGTGGTGGACACTCTGAAGGCAGCAGCCTGGAATGAAGCAAACGGTACCGGCGGAGTGATCGCTTTATATGCCGACCAGGACATTATTCTGAATGCACCTGTTTACGCAGACTCTCTCGGGTATAGCGGTGGCGATTATTATAGTAATAGTGGCACCTGCAATATTGTTCAAACCGCAGGTACAGGGTATGTATATAATATTACGGCCACCTCCAGCCAGAATGGCGCTTATAAAGGAGAAGGGATCGCTACAGTTTCTTCTACCCAAAGTGCAGCTAAAGGCGCCCCGGCCAATGGTGGTGGTGGCGGCAATAATCATAATAACAGTGGTGGTGGCGGCGCCAATCTTACAGCCGGTGGTAATGGTGGTGGCAACAGCAGCAGCGGTCCTGTTGGATGCAACACTGCCAACAACTGGGGGCGGGGCGGAAAAGCGTTAAGCTCCTGGGGCGGTACCAAGATCTTTATGGGTGGTGGTGGCGGCGCTGGTCATGCCAACAATGGTTCAACAGCCTATAACTATGGAGGCAATGGCGGTGGAATCATTTTCATTTGGGCCAATAACATTATTGGCAATGGTTATACTATAAGTGCGGATGGTGGTGATGGTGGCGCTTCGCAATCGGATGGCGCCGGTGGTGGTGGTGCGGGAGGAACGATCATCATGCACGTTACTAACTATACGGGTACTCTCACCGTTCAGGCTAATGGTGGCAGTGGTGGCCTTTCGGATGATGGTGGCGTTGGTGGCCGCTGCTTTGGTGGTGGTGGTGGTGGCAGTGGTGGCATTGTTTATTATACCGGTGCTGTTCCTGCTGTTACCACGTCTGTTAGTGCCGGTGCGGCTGGTGGTGAAATAGGCAGAGATCCCGGTTGCAATGCAGCAGTGTCTGCCGCAGCAGGGGGAAGCGGATCTATATCTTCTTCTTATACTTTTACCCGTTCTTTTTCTGCTGCTGGTTATTGCTCCCTATTACTACCATCCAAACTGGTTTACTTCAAAGCAGCATTGATCAATAAAGATGTAGTACTTGACTGGCTGATTCAAAACCCGGAGCTGGTAAAGAATTTTACGTTGGAAAAAAGAAATGATGACGGAGAGTGGGTGATGGTGTCCATTGTTGAAGCCGTTGCTTCCAAAGAAACCTATTCGGCAACAGACCATGCGGTTCATCCGGGTGAGAATTATTACCGGTTGAAAGTAACGGAGAAAACAACTGCCGTGTACTATTCCGCTGTCCGCCGTATTTATATTGATCTTACACAAAATGATTTCACTATTTATCCCAACCCTGCACAACAGTCGGTTCAGCTTTTCAGAAAAGAAGCTACCCCTGCAGTGGTACTGCTTACCGATATGTCAGGAAAAATAATTCTGGAAAAAAGGATCTGGAACCAACGGGAACGATTGGAGCTGCCGGGTGTGGTGCCGGGCATTTATTTACTTCGTATCAATCAGTCCGTAAAAAAACTGGTGATCCATTAAGTTTTATTATTCTTCCACCAGCGATAGCCGATAAATCCAACCAATGCAAATGGTGCAAATGCCAGGTAGAGGATGCCGCTGTTCATTCCTTTGGCAGGTTTTTCGCCAAGCTGCTGTGCTGTTTTAGTACAGATGGAACATTGCGCCGGGACGTCCGTGGTGAGTAGTGAATAGGTAATAGTGAATAGTATGATCAGGAGTCCCTTTTTCATAGCACAAAGATAAGAGAGAAAATGGAGCCGGGCGCCAGAAGCCGCAAACTCCAAACTCTCGACCACCGGCTATTGACTATCGACTATTGACTAACTGTTCTGTTATTTGTTGAAATTTCCTGCCCCAGGTATCCCAGTTAAGCTGTTCTTCAAATAATTTACGGCTGCTTGCCTGTAGTTGTTGAAGTTGAGCCGGATCGGCTAACAGTGATTGTATCTTTTCTGCATAAGCAGTGCCACCGGCTTCAAAGGGGAGTGCAAATCCATTTATCCTTTCCCGCACATAAGTGGTCACGCCGCCGGTATCTGTAGTAATGGAAGGTATTCCGTAGGCTGATGCTTCGCTAAACACCACACCTGCGCATTCGGCACGGGTGGGGAGCAGCAAAAAATCTGTTTGCAAAAAAATTTGATGCAGTTGCTGAAAATCAGCCTCCTCATTTTTATCTAAGAAAGGAATAATGGTAATATCTTTTTCATTGCTTAAGTCGTGTGGTGGTACGCACCCGATAATATGCAATTGGGCTTTTATTCCGTTGCTGCGCAAGATGCGAAAAGCTTCCAGTGCAATATCGCCGCCTTTTCTATCCCATTCCACAGCAAGAAATAATAAACGAGCCGTTTCATTGATAACAGATCTTTCTGCTACGGCAGCAGGAATACGATCCAGGTTTGCCCCGCAGGGAACAACGGTGATCTTTCCTGCATTAATTCCGTAATCAGCAATAGCAGAACTTTTATTCCACTCTGACGCAAGCATACAGTGCGCTGTATTATGAAAAGCCTGTTTATCCAGTTCAATTCCCTGTCGTACATTATATGCTGCCAGGTTACTGAAATATGGATAGTACCCCTGTATCTGCTGAAAGGTGGCATCTGTCATGTAGATGATGGGGATGTCTGTCTTTAAGTAAGCGATCAGCTGTGAGGAGGCGGATACAAACAATACATCCACCGGTCTTTTTTGCAGCTCCTTTTCCAATTCTTTGCTGAAATATTTGGCATACGTCTTTAAGAATTCTACGGCGGTATGTTTTTTAAATAGTTTACGGTTCAGGCTTTTTTGCGTGGTCAGCCACTCCCGCAGGTACCAGGGCCATTTAAACTGGAATATCTCTACGTCGTTGTACTTTTTAATTTCCTGGTAGGAATAATAGCTGGTGCCTGACCATGATCTTTTGTCCAGCGGACTCCATCTTGCAGCAAAACCAACTTTCATTTTTATTTATTTATAAAAACCGTCGGGCAATCAGGTTGTAAGTAGTATCCTTTGTTTTTATTTCCTCCACCGTCAGCTTCGACAGATACTTGTCCCAGGAAAAAGATTCCCAGAGGTGATGAAGGTACGCCTCCGGGAATTCAGCAACTTCTTCAAACATGGACCGCAAACCGGCTTCATCATACAACGGGTAATGAAAGGCATAATGGCTGAGTTTGGTAATACTGTCCGGGTATTGTGCGGCCAGCTTCAGTGGTATTTGTACCGAATGCTCATTCCAGTATTTATCCCGTCCACCGGAACGAAAGGTTTTATATTCTTCCAGCCAGCGGTTTACAAAATCGCTGTTCTTTTCCGACAGTAAGACGGCATTGCATAAGCCAGTGGATGCTGCAGAGATGTCTTTAATCAATCCAAACCTTTTTCGAATTGTGTATTTTAACCGCTGCCTGAAATTCTTTGGTACATATACTGCCTTCAATTCCTGGCCGATGGCAAAAGTGTAAGACCGCAAGCTGGTCAATGGTTTCACACTTATCGTATCAAGGTCCATGTAGATGCCTCCGGTTTCTTTCAATGCCCGCAGCCGCACCACATCTGCTTTATGTGCCACATGGTACAGTTGATTACCCATGATGCTGGCGGGTGCTTCTATCTTATTTAATGTAAGTAGCGGTTTTGCTTGTTCCCACCATTCGCCGGTTGGTTCATATTGGTAATGAAAATAAGCAGAGGCAGGTTTGTTCAATTCTACTGCCGACTTTACAGACAGGTAATGCACCAGTGAAAAAGGTTTACCACCAAAGTCAGGCGCCATACCAAATACAAAGTGCAGGATGTTGGAGATCATGATACAGACAGTTTTTGAGGTTCCCGCACATGTGATTGGTCTGCCTGATCAGTAAATATTTCCTGGTTGAATAAAAATTCTTTGCTTGCATACGCTTCAATCGCATTATCCAGTACCAATGCCGACAGCAGGTTGTCTGCCCGGTGCTTCACGGGAGTTTGTGCCTGCAATAGTTTTTTTGCACCAGCCAGGCTGATAGCATATGCATGAGTGCAATCGTGAAAACCGGCTTTCATCAATGTGGCGCTGAAGGGCCGGGGTGCCAGGTTATTTATTTGCTGGTAAGAAAAATTGCTCAGCCCCAGGAACCTCAGTATCTTATACCAGGCCTGTTTTATCAACAGTCCGGTGATTATCTTTTCATTCTTCAGGTAGCCGAGGTAAAACAGTTCCCAATCGGGCGGCAATTCTTTTGTTTGTTCAAACAACAATGGCAGTGTGCTAAAATCAGGTATCACATCGTCTTCAAGTATCAATACCCGTTTCCAGTTATTATCTGCAATGGCCTGGTATATTTTACGATGAGAAAGGGCACAGGCCATTTCTCCCCTATTCATTTCTTTGAATTGCTGCCGCACTGACAGTGATAGTTTTTTATCATACAAATAATTCCGGCTGATAGAGTCAGCATCAAGCTCATCCTTATCCACGCCGTAAAAAAATTCAAAGGAGATGCCCGCCAGGCGTTGTGTTACTTTCTCCTGCCTGTCTTTAAACCGTGGGACTGTCAGTACCAATACTTTGTCGAAGTAGTGCTGTAACAGGGCATTTATATCCGGAATGGTATGAGGCATAGCAACAAATGTAACAACAAACCACAAATACTTATGCAGCAACTGGTTTTAGTGAATACCGGGTGTTGCATTTACGAAAATAAAATTGTACTTTGTTTCTGTGTAATAATACAATATGTCTATGTCAAAAATCTTCATTGGGACTGTGTTGCTTTTTATGATCTCTTGTAAAAAGAGTGAACTCGTTCCCGGAAAT
>JBEBIF010000616.1:0-1688 GCA_040080515.1 Chitinophagaceae bacterium
ACCCTTCGCTTAGCGGAGGGTTTTTTTATTGCAATGAACCACTATCCCTTATCAGGAAGGAAATGTTAATACTATTCATTTGGGCAAACAATTGACATTTGTCAAGGGAGATGCAAGATGCAGGTATCAATTTTATATGGTCAACTTATTTGATCATTAAAACTTTTATTATGCGTACTAACTTTTCCTTTTTTGCAAAAAACATTTCAGCGATTTTTGTAATTCTGTGCATCGGCTCTTCCTGTAAAAAAGAGAAGGATGCCACCTGCTCTCCAACTGTTGCAGCCATAGCAGGGACCTATAAACTTGCAGGATTGAAGTATCAGCAAACCCTTCATAGCCCGGAACAGGATTTCCTGGCTCTCAAAGACGATTGTGAAAAAGACGACCTGATCAATCTGCAGGCAGCCGGAACCTGGAATTACATAGATGCCGGAATGGTCTGCTCGCCATCAGGAACGGATGCCGGTACCTGGAGTATTTCTGGTAGCACGGTCATCAGCGATGGTATAGTGAGTGGTACGATTCAAAGCTTTGATTGCCACAGCCTGGTGGTGTATTCTGATAATCTCATTATTCCCGGAGACCGTATCACCTTAACCATCGTAAGGCAATAAGAACCGATGGCTGTCAATACGTTTTTGTTTGAACTTTGTCCGTTAACTTAGTGGAGTATGCTGGAATCACTTTTAGAAAGGCTTAATGCAATGCACAAAATGGAAGAGCCTCTTATTGAACGAATAAGGGAGCTTACCCACCTTGTGACTTATCCTAAAAAAGCCTATTTACTGCGTGACGGACAAGTATGTGATAAAGCCTGCATGGTGGTAAAAGGACTGGCCCGGGCTTATTATATCAATGAAGACCGGGATATAACCTCCCGGTTTATGGATGAAGGATTCATCATTACCTCCTGGATCAGTTATTATCATCAGCAGCCCGGAGATGAATTTATAGAAGCGATTGAGGACACCACACTGGCCTGCATACGATATAGTGACATACAACAGCTTTATAAAGAATATCCATTGTTCAATATTGTAGGAAGAAAGCAAACGGAATATTCTCTTTATACATCTGAACTCAGAACAAGAATGTTGAGAAAGCATACTGCCGAAGAGAAGTATGCTTTCTTTTTAAATCAGCACCCCGACCTGATGAACCGGGTTCCGTTAAAGCATATCGCCACTTACCTTGGTATGAACGAAGAAACATTGAGCCGTATCCGAAGCAAATTCCGGAAAACAGAAAAGTAGTAAAACCATAAGCAGTTTTTTGAATGCTACCGAACCTCCAGGTAAGGTGCGATCCTTTGATAAATATCATCGGTCACTGCCATTACTTTTTTGAGATCTTCTATACTTAAAAAATTTCCATGTTCTTTCCGGTATGCAATGATAGGATTGGCAACGCTCCATTTGATATAGGGGTGGGCTTTCAGTTCATCCAGAGTTGTGGTATTGATGTTTATTTTTTTGACAGAACTGCTTTCCAGTTTCAGGTATTGTTTTATTTTTTGAAAAGTGGAATCGGCCAATCCAAATGTTTCTCCCACCTGGCTGATCGAATAAAAGCCACCCAGTTTGTCCCTGAAGTTGATTATGCGCATAGCCAGTTTGCTGCCAATACCGGGTAAGGCAATAAGTGCAGCGGTGTCCGCTGAATTTATGTCGGCGATGGAATATCGT
>JBEBIF010000617.1:0-1686 GCA_040080515.1 Chitinophagaceae bacterium
TTTAACTTACCGGCCTCAGCATTTCATGGCATCGGCTGTTGTGTCACTCACTTGTACGTTCTGTTTTCATGGCATCTTTACCATAATTTCTATGATGTCATAGTTTATATTTCATATTCTTCAGCTTTAGGAAGAATCATATTGCTGGGTATCTGTCTGTTTCAATGTGATAAAAAATCAGGAGAAGTGAGAAAGGCATATAAATTAAATGAATTAATTTAGCCGAATTAAATCAGGCTGAATCAGTGAGTGGAATCTATAGTGTCTTTTATTTGGTACGACTATTTCTCGTAACTGGTAGCATTTGTGTTTCTTTTATTTCTACTGCACAATTATGTACCGGTAGCCTGGGAGACCCTGTTGTTAATATCAGTTTTGGTACCGGAGTAAATTTCAACTCCGGCTTTACAGCTCCCGGTTATACTTATACCAATTCTTCCTGTCCCCATGACGGGTTTTATACCATCACCCAATCCGCTTCCGGATGTTTTAACGGTACATGGCATTCAGTCAATGCCGATCATACCGGCAATGGTGCTTTTATGCTGGTGAATGCTTCTTATCAGCCGGGGGATTTTTTTGTTGACACTGTAACTAATCTTTGTCCTAGCACCACATATGAGTTTTCTGCCTGGGTTATGAATGTTCTGTTATCAAGCAGTGGTATCCAACCGAATATTACATTCAGTATAGAAACAGCCTCAGGCACTGTATTAAATCAATTCAATACCGGAGGTATAGCTGTTACATCCCAGCCAGAATGGGAACTCTATGGATTCTTTTTTACCACCATCGCCGCAAATCCTGCCATTATATTGCGCATGACGAATAATGCACCCGGGGGTGTAGGGAACGATCTGGCACTGGATGACATTACATTCCGTCCCTGCGGACCGGTACTTAGTTCTTCTATACAGGGAAACAGCGATAAAGTTGATATATGTATTAATGATCAAGCAGGTTATACTTTTGATGCAATCGTTTCAACGGGGTTCCTGTCACCTGTATTTCAATGGCAGATAAGTACTGATTCAGGAGTAATATGGAAAGACATTCCGGGGGCCAACAGTCTTGTGTACCAGCGGCAACCCACTATTACAGGCTACTATTCCTACCGGCTTACAGTAGCCGAAAGCGGAAATGCAGGTATAGCTAACTGCCGGATTGTCTCCAATATACTAACTATTAGTACGCATCCTAAGCCTGTTATCAATGCAGGACCCGACAGGACTATCATTTCAGGCAGACAGACAGTATTGGCAGGCATCAGTACCAATACCAACAATATTTTTAACTGGTCGCCTCCCGATTATTTAAGCAGCACTTCAGTTCTTAACCCTGTTGCATCACCTGAAAGGGATATGTATTATTTACTTTCTGCCGTATCACAATATGGTTGTACCAATGCAGACCAGGTATTAGTAAAAGTGGTAGCTGGTATTTTTGTTCCAACTGCTTTTACTCCTAATAATGATGGTAAAAACGACAGCTGGCGGATACCTTATCTTGATCCCTTGCTCGGAGCCAGGGTGAGTGTATATAACCGATGGGGACAACTAGTTTATCAAGTTGAAAGAGCTGAAGTAAACTGGAATGGGAAGTACGAGGACTTGCCACAGTCAGCAGGTACTTATGTTTACACGATACATTTTAAGGACGGCTCGCCGGATATGAAGGGTACAGTGA
>JBEBIF010000147.1:0-7900 GCA_040080515.1 Chitinophagaceae bacterium
TACGATAGAAATTCTTCCACTTGCTCAGTTTGCAGTTGCTGGGTAATAAGTATGCTGACACCGTTAATGCCCAACTTATCAATAGCATGGCAGATATAGCCGCCAATACCATCGTCGCCACGAAGGGTGTTCCCAACTCCCACTATTAATATTGCTGATTTTTTCTCCATCCTATAATATTGATTTGCTGCCAGCCTTATCTTTACACGGAAAATACCGATCTTTTCTTTTCAATTAACCAGCATGGAAATAAAAAACTTATTCGACGCATCTGTTAAACAGGAAATCATCAGCCGTATCAATACACTTACTCCCGAATCTCAACGGCAATGGGGCAAGATGGAGGTGGCCCAAATGCTGGCCCACTTGCAGGTGCCAATGGGTGTGGCTTTAGGTACCCATACAGTAAAAGGAAACTGGTTCATGAAACTGATCCTGCCCCTATTCAAGAAAAACCTATACGACGAAAAACCCTGGAAACAAGGCCTGCCAACCGACAAAACCTTTGTGATGACCGGGCAAACTAAAAACTTTGATACAGAAAAGGTCAAGCTGCTGGATATGATCAACAGCTTTACTGAAGCCAATATGATCAATGAAAAGCACCCGGTTTTTGGTAAGCTCACCAAAGAACAATGGAGCAAAGCCAGCTGGAAACATATTGATCACCACCTTAAACAATTTGGCGCCTGATAATTGTCATTGACCAAAGTCATAGTTCGTTAAGTCTGCTCCACCTACTTTTGAGCAGGCTTATTTCTTTATGAACATCTGGAAAAATATTATCCGCAGACCTACCTGATGCCGCTCCGGCATTTCCTGTCATTCACCCTGTTTTTCAACACCAGTTAGCGATAGCTGATCAAACACTTATGCATGAAAACGATCATTGAACCCTTCCGCATCAAATCGGTGGAGCCCATTTATTTTACCACAAAAGAAGAACGAAAAGATATTTTAGAAAAAGCCTGCTACAACCCATTCCGCATTCATGCCAAAGATGTGCTGATCGATCTGCTTACTGATAGCGGCACCAGCGCTATGAGCAGCAGTCAATGGGCCGGCATCATGCAGGGAGATGAATCTTATGCAGGCAGCAGCAGCTTCTTTAAGTTTGAAGAATCTGTAAGAAGTATCACCAATCTCCGGTATATCATTCCCACTCACCAGGGAAGGGCAGCGGAGAAGATCATCTTCACCGTTTTGGGCGGCAAAGGAAAATACTTTATCAGCAACACCTTATTTGACACCACGAGGGCCAATATTGAATTTTCCGGCGCCGAAGGTATTGACCTGATTTGCGAGGAAGGCAAATACCCAACCGTACCTGCCCCTTTCAAAGGAAATATGGATGTGACGGCATTGCGAAGAACGATCATAGATAAAGGAGCGGATAATATCCCTATGGTCATCATTACTATCACCAATAACTCAGGAGGCGGGCAGCCGGTGAGTATGCAGAATATAAAAGAAGTGAGAAAGGTTTGTACCGAATTCAATATCCCATTATTCATTGATGCCTGCCGCTTTGCAGAGAATTCATATTTCATAAAACTGAGAGAGGATGGTTATGCTGATAAATCAGTGAAAGAAATTGCCAACGAACTTTTCTCTTATGCAGATGGCGCTACGATGAGTGCTAAGAAAGATGCTTTTGCCAATATCGGCGGCTTCCTGGCGATGAATGACCTTGACCTGGCTATCCGTTGCCGCAATTTGCTCATCATTACCGAAGGGTTCACTACTTATGGGGGATTGGCTGGTCGTGACCTGGAAGCGATAGCCATCGGTTTACAGGAAGTGATGGAAGAACATTACCTGCAATACAGGATCCGGAGTATTGAATACCTGACCAATAAGTTGATCGCCGCTGGTGTGCCTGTTATGCAGCCCGCCGGTGGGCATGCCGTATACATTGATGCAAAAGCTTTTCTTCCCCATATCACGGTGGAACAATATCCGGGTCAGTCATTAGTATGTGCCTTGTATGAAGAAGGCGGCATCCGCAGTGTGGAGATCGGGTCATTGATGTTTGGAAAATATGATGATGCAGGAAAACTGGTCCCGGCACAAATGGAACTGGTAAGATTAGCCATCCCAAGAAGGGTGTACACACAAAGCCATATTGATTATGTATCTGAAGTGATCATTGAGGTATTCAACAAAAGAAATGTACTGAAAGGATTGAATATTACCGAAGAAACTCCGATGCTGAGACACTTCACTGCTAAACTAAGACCAGTTACTTAAGGATTTTATATAAGCTGATGGACTAACTCTTCACGGCTCCAGTTCAGTTTGGCGCCAAACCCCAGCGTATTGTCTGTCATCTTGATACTGTTCAACTGTATGGCCCACATTTCACCCGGCATTGCTAATGCGGTCGGGTGTTTTTTGTAGTAATGACCATGAGCTTGTCTTGTCAATGGATGATCATCAGACAATACTGTTCCGTCAAACTGAATGCCTCTTATCTGCAGCATACTAAGTTTATCCGGCAATATTGTGCCGGCCACAACGGGGTTGTTCGCCAGCATACCGGCATGCTGGGTGCCTGTAGATGATTTGAAATACAACAATACCTCCTGGCTGTTGAAGACGTAAAAGCAATTGAAACAGTAGGGATATCCTTTTTCATCCACGCAACATACTGTAGCGCAGGTTTGCTTGTTGATGAATTGTGCGATCTTGGTGTTCATGTTATTTCACTCCTTCGAGTATTTTAATATAATTAGATCTCTCGTAAGCTGTTGGGTCAGAAATATGTTGCTGGCTCATGCTGCCTTTAAATGCATCGATACTGTCAAAGCCCATCATGTACATCCAGTCCTGCAATTCCTTATTCATGGTTTTCAGGTAAGGGATGCCATTCTTGTACAAAGAGGAAGCTGTCATCACCACATCCGCACCAGCCAGAATATATTTGATCACTTCAATGGCGCTTTGCACTCCGGTGGTGGCCGCCAGCGACAGGTTTACTTTGCCATACAGTAGGGCGATCCACAACAACGGCAATCGTATCTCGCTTGACTCGCTATAATGCAAATCGGTTTTGATAACGAGTTTATTGATGTCAAAATCCGGCTGGTAGAAACGGTTGAACAACACCAATGCATCAGCACCGGCATTCTTCATCCGCAGTGACATATTACCCATAGCGCTGAAATAAGGGTTCAACTTCACGGCTACCGGAATCTTCACTGCATGTTTAATAGCTCCGATTATGTTCAAATAACGATGCTCCACTTCTGAAGAAGACATTGCGATATCACCCGGAATGAAGAAGATGTTCACTTCAATAGCATCCGCACCGGCCTGCTCCATCAGCCTGGAGTAATCGATCCAGCCCTCATTTGTAATCCCATTCAGGCTGCCGATTATGGGAATATTGACCCTTTCTTTTGCCTTCCTTATACTCTCCAGGTATTCATCCGTTCCTACATTGAAATCATCCAGGTCGGGAAAATAATCTAACGCTTCGGGAAAAGTGTATGATGTTTCCGACATCACTCCTTTAAACTGGGCCTCTTCTTTTCGTATCTGCTCCTCAAATAAGGAAAACAGCACTACAGCCCCGGCGCCATTGTCTTCCATCTTAACGATATTATCTGTTTGCTCAGATAAAGTACAGGCAGAAACCAGGATCGGAGAATCCAGGTTCAATCCCATATACGTAGCATGCATTTTCATAAATGACGAGTTTAATTTTTAATCATTGTGAGCAACATCTTGAATCTTACATCAGCCCTGAGTGAATGGGGGATATTTGCGGGCAATACAATACATTTCCCTGCCTGAACACTAACCCCGTTTTCCCCAATAATAATTTCTGCCTGTCCATCTGTTATTTGAACCATTGCTTCATGAGGTGAGCTATGTTCAGCCAACCCTTCTCCTTTATCAAATGCAAATAAGGTGATATTCCCGCTGGGCTTTTTTATGATCGTTTTACTTACAACAGAGCCTGCCGCATACTCAATATAATCGACAGGGCTAAATGTTTCAGTAGTTCCAATTTCGTTGTTCATATAGTAGTGTTTAAGCTATGGGCACAAAATCGCTGGCTTTCTTCGTTGCCAGCTCTTCATAAGTCTTCCATTTCAGGTTCACCAGGTCCTGTGCATGTTTCATCAGTCCTTCTGCCGCTTCAGGGTTAGTGATCGTAAGCACTTTATACCGTAACTCATTGTAGGCATAATCCTTCAATGAAATATTTGGTCTTGGTGAATCCAGTACAAACGGATTTTGATTTTTCTTTCTTAGCACTGGATTATACCGCAGCAATGGCCAGTGTCCGCTGGCAACAGCTTTGTTCTGCTGGGTGAGGCCATCTTTCAGATCATAGCCATGTGCAATGCAATGACTGTAGGCTAATATTAGCGAAGGACCATCGTATGCTTCTGCTTCCCGCATCGCCAGCAATGTTTGTTGCGGATTAGCGCCAAACGCCACTCTTGCCACATATACATTGCCATAAGAGATGGCCTGCATAGCCAGGTCTTTTTTTCCACCGGACTTACCACCTGCTGCGAATTTAGCAGTGGCTGCTGTTGGTGTTGACTTAGAACTTTGTCCGCCAGTGTTTGAATACACTTCTGTATCCAGTACCAATATATTGATGTTCCGTCCGCTGGCTAGTGCATGATCTAATCCTCCATAGCCAATATCATAAGCCCAACCATCACCGCCTACCAGCCATACACTGCGGCGTACCAGTTGATCCGCTATTGATAATAAATGAGCTGATGATGAAGAGGTCATTTCAGCCAGTTTTTCTTTTAACTGCTGTACCCGTAATTGTTGCAAAGCAAGTTCAGATTCCAATACCTGCGGGGCCTCCAATATTTCTTTCGCCGCCTCAACACCGATTTCTTCCTTCAGGTCTGACAAATATTGCCGGGCCATTGCCAATTGCTTGTCGGCGGTGATGCGCATGCCTAATCCAAACTCAGCATTATCTTCAAATAAGGAGTTGGACCATGCGGGGCCACGGCCTGCCGCATTTACTGCCCATGGAGTGGTTGGAAGATTGCCGCCGTAAATAGAAGAACAACCTGTTGCATTGGCAACAAGCAAACGATCGCCAAATAATTGTGATAACAGTTTCAGGTAGGGTGTTTCGCCACAACCTGCACAAGCACCAGAAAATTCAAACAGGGGTTCCAGGAACTGAGCGCCATGCACGGTGGAGAAATCAATTTTTGAACGATCATTCCACGGGATATTTTCAAAGAAGTCTATGTTCTTTTGTTCCACTTTCAATACAGGTTGTTTTTCACCCATATTAATTGCTTTGCGGGATCGATTATGCGGGTCAGTAGCCGGACAAACTTCCACGCAGAGGTTACAACCGGTACAATCTTCCAGGTACACCTGTAATGAGTATTGTGTTTCCGGAAAACCCCTGGCGTTGATTGGTGAGGACTTGAACCCATCCGGCGCTTTTGTCAAATGATCTTTGTGATAGAACTTGGCCCTTATCACACTGTGCGGACATACATAAGCACAGTTTCCGCACTGGATACAAGTATCGGGTTCCCATATAGCTACCAGGTCGGAGACATTTCTTTTTTCCCATTGTGTGGTACCGCTCGGGTAGGTTCCGTCCACCGTCATTTTACTTACCGGCAGTTCATCACCATGCCCTGCCATCATCATGGCAGTAACTTCCTTAACAAAGTCAGGAGCCTTATCTGAAACGGTCAGGAATTCATTTTCAGCGGAAGAGACTTTTTTAGGATAATCCACTTCAAACAGATTAGCCAGTGTGGCATCCACAGCTATAAAGTTTTGGTCAATTACTTTTTGTCCTTTTTTGAAATAGGTTTTTTCAATAGCCTTTTTAATTTGTTTGATGGCATCGTCTTTGGGCAATACGCCTGACAAGGCAAAATAGCAGGTCTGCATGATGGTATTGATACGGCCACTCATACCTGTATCCCTTGCCACGGTAGTAGCATCGATTATATACAGTTTTAATTTTTTATCAATGATCATTTTCTGCACCTGTCCTGTTAACTTACTCCACACTTCATTTTTATCGTACGGGCTATTCAATAGAAACGTTGCCCCGTTGCTGGCGAATTCCAGCATCTCCACTTTCTCTGTAAAGTTGAACTGGTGGCAGGCAATGAAGTCTGCTTTGGAGATTAAATAGGGAGCCCGGATTGGTTTGGGGCCAAACCGCAAATGCGAAACGGTTCTTGCACCGGATTTTTTAGAATCATACACAAAGTAGCCTTGTGCATAGAGATCGGTATTCTCTCCAATGATCTTTATGGTATTCTTGTTTGCACCCACAGTACCATCAGCACCGAGTCCGAAGAACAGACCCTGCCGCCATTCCGATTCATCTAATTTATATTCAGGATCATATTCCAGGCTGGTGAACGTAACATCATCGTTGATACCTATAGTGAACCCATTCTTTGGATGTTCCTTTTTTAATTCATCATATACGCCTTTTACCATGGCGGGTGTAAATTCTTTGGAAGAAAGACCGTAGCGACCGCCAACGATGTTTGGCAGTTTTTTCAATTTGCCTTGCTGAAATGCTTCTACCAGCGTAGATAAAATATCCTGGTACATTGGTTCACCAGCAGCTCCGGATTCTTTGGTCCTGTCTAATACAGCAATTGATCTTACAGAAACAGGTAATACGTTGATCAGGTGCTCTAATGAGAAAGGCCGGTATAAACGAACGATGATCACCCCGGTCTTTCGGCCAGCTTTATTTAATTCTTTAACTGTTTCTTCCACTGTCTCTCCACCAGATCCCATTACTACAGTTACTTCTTCTGCATCAGCTGCACCATAGTACTCAAATAAGTGATATTGTCTTCCCGTCATTTTGGCAAAATCGTTCATCACTTCTTCCACTATGCCGGGCATATTGTTATAAAATGTATTTACCGTTTCCCTTCCCTGGAAATAAACATCGGGATTTTGTGCTGTGCCCCTGATGAACGGATGCTCGGGGTTCAGCCCTCTTTTTCGATGTGCGATCACCAGTTCATCCGGTATCATTGATCTGATCTGTTCATCACTCAGCAGTTCCAGTTTATTCACTTCATGCGAAGTGCGAAAACCATCAAAGAAATGAACGATGGGTATTCTTGATCTCAGTGAAGCTACTTGTGCTATCAATGCAAAATCATGTGCCTCCTGCACACTGGCAGAACTCAGCATAGCAAAGCCGGTAGTTCTTGCCGCCATCACATCCTGGTGATCGCCAAAGATGGAAAGGCCCTGTGCCGCTAATGACCGGGCCGCCACATGAAATACAGTAGCGGTCAGTTCACCAGCGATCTTATACATATTCGGCAGCATCAACATCAATCCCTGCGATGCCGTGAAGGTGGTTGTCAGCGAACCGGTTTGCAAAGCGCCGTGCACCGTTCCGGCAGCACCGCCTTCGCTTTGCATCTCCATTACATCGGGAATATTTCCCCAGATGTTTTTTACTCCTTTGGAAGCCCATTCATCGGCCAGTTCCGCCATAGTTGATGAAGGGGTGATGGGATAGATGGCACATACTTCGTTCACCCGGTAGGCTACATAAGCCGCCGCTTCGTTTCCATCTATGGTGGCGATCATTTTTTTATTATTGGACATCAGTAGTTGAATTAACAGGTTCAGTAATCATTTCTATTGCATGACAAGGGCATTGCTCATAGCACACCGCACAGCCAGTGCAGGCATTATAGTTGAACTTATACCGGTTACCCTTTCCTAATTTAATAATAGCATCTTCCGGACAGGCGCCAAAGCAACCATCACATTCAAAGCAATTGCCACAACTCAGGCAACGTTGTGCTTCAAATTTTGCTTCATGCTCCGACAAGCCGCCGATCACTTCATCAAAACTTTTTACTGCCACCGCCGGTGCCAGTTTATCCTG
>JBEBIF010000618.1:0-1660 GCA_040080515.1 Chitinophagaceae bacterium
GGTATGCAGCGGGTATGGTTTTCTTTCCGAAAGAGATCCGGTTGCGGGAAGAATGCCGGGAGATCCTAAACCGTACTGCAGAGAAATTGGGATTGGAGATATTGACTTATAGAAAAGTGCCAGTAAATACAAGTGGCATCGGTCCGACCGCATTAAGCGTGGAGCCCGAAATAGAGCAGGTATTTGTTGCCAGCCCGGACCATATTTCTAACCCGGATGACTTTGAAAGAAAATTATTTATCCTTCGCAATTATGCCTCTCATCTTATCAACAGTACCGTTAGAAAAGATGAGATCGGATTTTATATAGCCTCGCTTTCTTATAAAACAATCGTTTACAAAGGGCAGTTGACCAGTCACCAGGTGAGGCAGTACTTTCCTGACCTGAGTAATAAAAGAGTGGTGAGTGCATTTGGATTGGTTCATTCAAGATTTGCCACGAACACTTTTCCTTCCTGGAAGCTGGCACAACCATTTCGTTTTATTGCACATAACGGTGAGATCAATACTTTACAGGGAAACCTGAACTGGCTAAAGACAAGTGAAAAAGGTTTTATCACTCCTTACTTTACCAAAGAAGAAATGGAAATGCTGTTGCCCATTGTAACAGAAGGTCAGAGTGATTCAGCTTGCCTTGATAATATTATCGAACTGCTTACACTTACCGGACGCTCCTTACCGCATGTGATGATGATGCTGATACCCGAAGCATGGGACGGACATGAAGAAATGGACCCGGTAAAGAAAGCCTTCTATGAATTTCACTCCTCGTTTATGGAACCGTGGGATGGCCCCGCTTCTATCTCATTTACTGATGGAAAAATAATCGGCGCTACACTAGATAGAAATGGATTGCGTCCATCAAGATATTGCGTTACAAACGATGACCGTGTGATCATGGCATCCGAAACAGGTGTGCTGCCTGTTGATCCGGCCTGCATCATTGAAAAAGGAAGATTGCAGCCAGGAAAGATGTTTGTAGTGGACATGGAGAAAGGGAAGATCATCAGTGATACGGAATTGAAAAAAGACATCTGCTCTCAAAAACCTTACGGCGAATGGCTGAATAAATATAAGATCAGGCTGGAAGAATTGCCTGAGCCAAGAGTAATGTTCACTCACCTGGAACATGAACAGGTCTTTAAATACCAGAAAGCATTTGGTTATTCTACCGAAGACCTCGATAGCATCATTGCACCGATGGCATTGGAAGGAAAAGAACCAATTGGTTCAATGGGTACCGATGTACCGCTGGCAGTGCTAAGTGATCAGCCACAACATCTCAGCAGTTATTTCAAACAATTATTTGCGCAAGTAACTAACCCTCCTATTGATCCTATCCGTGAAAGACTGGTGATGTCGCTGGCAACATTTGCCGGCAATAATGGAAATCTTTTACTGGAAGACCCGCTTACTTGTCATAGTGTGGCATTGAAGCATCCGGTGCTCAGCAACTTTGAACTGGAAAAGATCAGAAGTATTGATACCGGCCTCTTCCAGTCAAAGACGATTCAATGCTATTTTAAAGCAGATGGTAAGCCAGGGTCTTTACAAAAAGGGCTAGAAAGAATTTGTGAATATGCTGTTCATGCAGTGGAAGATGGTTTTAAAGTATTAATCCTGCAGGACAGGGCCATTGACTCTAACCATGCACCGATACC
>JBEBIF010000148.1:0-7861 GCA_040080515.1 Chitinophagaceae bacterium
TTTGGTCCGATCAATACTTACATTGGTGATACCGGCTGCAAAACCGGCAGAGAGATTTGTTGTAGGTGTTAATCCAAGGTGATAGGCGTAAGAAAGGTTTGCTGTAAAACGATTGAAACTTCCGGTACGGTCATTCACCAGTGTCATGCCGATACCGTGATGTGGTTCTGCTGCTGTATAGTTCTCCCAATAATAGCGGCCTCTCGGGTTTTCTCCGGGCACCTGGTAAGAAGTGGCAGAGGTACGATAGTCGTTTTTGCCTATTGGTGCATGTATGGTCAGGTAGGATGTTTTGGGAGCGCCATTTAATCCTACCCACTGATCACGGGTGCTTACTTTCAGGTCCGTATAATTCTCCACTCCCGTCAGCGCCGGGTTAAGTATATACGGATTCAGAATATACTGTGTATAATGCGGACGCTGTTGCGTTTTCCCCTGCAGCATACTTACTGCACACACCAGGAATAATAAGCTTCTTTTCATATCAGTTTCACATTAACGAATTACATCAACATACCCCGACATTATCGTTCTGCCGTTCTTCGGGTTTACCACATAATAATATGTACCTATTGGTACCTGCTGTCCATTCACGGTTCCATCCCACGGTACTGCATAGCCAACTGAATGGAAGATGAGCTGTCCATACCGGTTGTATATATCTACTGTTCCGCCCGGATAGGTATCCAGGTATTTGATCACCCACCTGTCATGCACGCCATCACCGTTCGGACTGAATATATTCGGTATCTCCGGTCCTTTCAATACTTTAATGAATACAGAAGAAGTATCGGTACAGTTGCCACGGGAGGTGACTGTTAACAGGTACCGTATATCCTCCACTCCTTTTACAACCGGCATTTTGATCGTATTAGAAGACAGGAAATATAAATTCGGTGTCCACAGGTAGGTAGTTGGTTCTACTGAAGTAATGATGGGTTCCAGCGTATCACTTCCTCCCTGTAATATAAAGAGATCAGGTCCTGCATCAACTACAGGGTATGGATTGACCGTTACCGTTTCAGTGTGAACTGTACTGCGGCAGCCAAAATTGTTTGTTATAGAAAGGGTCACATTATATGTCCGCGGGCTGCCATAGGTATAACTGAATGTTGGTGCATTCCTGGTATTACCATCATCCATATTCCAGTTCCATTGGGTGATGGTACCGTCTGCGGGATCGCTGTTATCGGTAAACTGGAAGCTTTGCCCGATACAGATATCATTTTTATCGACTGCAAAATCCCCGGTCGGTTGCGGATGCAGTGTATTCAGAACGATCATAGTATCATGCACACAACCGGCGCCGCTGGTGATCTGCAGGTTTACAAAAAATGGTCCTATCGTATTATAAATATGAGAAGGTGATGAGTTGGTTGAACTGTTCAATGCACCGCTGGCAGGGTCACCAAAATCCCAGAGATAGCTGAAGCTGGCTTGTGTGCCATCCGGGATAGAAGAGGCTCCGCTATTAAACGTTACAGTAGCAGATGGTAAACAGGCGCTGGCCGGTATCGTAAAGCTTGGTCTTGGTATCGGGTTTACAAATACCGGTACCGTAAGTACTGTGCTGCGGCAATTATTACTGGTAGTTACAAATAACCGCACATTGTAAGTTCCCCATCCGCTGAATGTATGTGTTGGGTTCTGAGCAGAAGAAGCATTGTTTGCACCACTTGCCGGATCACCAAAGTCCCAGGTCCAGCCAGTAATGGTACCGGCCCCCGCTGGTATGGTGGATGAAGTACTGTTGAAACTTACAGGGCTGTCCTGGCAATTCAACGTGGAATAAGTGAATCGTGCAGAAGCACTGTCCAATACAGTGATCGGTTTGGAAAGCGAATCCAAACAACCACCGGCAGTAGCGGTAAATGTGTATTTGATCATATAGGTACCCGGTCCTACTAATGCAGGATTGAAGATACCAGTGGCAGTAACGCCTGGTCCGCTGAATACTCCGGGAGGACCTGCTACTCCACCTATTTCTGAGGCTTGTGTTATCTGGAACGGAGCGGCATCCAAGCAGGCATCCGGCATATCCAGGAACTGCACTTTCGGAGCTGCATTTACGGTGATCACCCTGTCACGGGTATTCAAACAAGTACCTCCGGAATAAGCAATGTACCGGATGGTATAGTTTAATGTAGTGGATGTAGTCGGGTATTTATGTTTATAAATTTTAGCAGGTGTTGGGGTATCATCTGTTTGAATAACACCGGGGGCGCCAATAAAGTCCCAGATGATCTCTACTTTGGTAATGCTGCCGAAGTTCACGGTGGCGGCATCCCTGATGGAAACAGAATCATTGGCACACATGGTGGCGGTGTTCAGCGGTGTAAAGTCAGAGATCGGAATATCACCGTTCACGGTGAAGGGGAATGTCTGCGTGGTGGCACAACCATTGTTGCTGGTAGTGGTCAGTGTAATGGTATAGATACCGGTGGCAGTGTACGAGTGCTGCGGATCTTCCAATGTTGAAGTATTAAATGCACCACTGCCCGGATCACCAAAATCCCAGAGCCAGCTGACGATGGAGCCCGGAGTAGCTACAGTACTGTTATCATAAAACTGTGCGAAGGTATCATCGAGACATACTTCAGGAAGTATGGCATCGGTAACAGGTTTTGCATGTACGTTGATGGTCCTTGTCAATATTGGATTACTTACACAACCTTTACTGTTGGTAACAGAAAGTGAAACGGTATATGGTCCGGCTGCTGCATATGTATGTGTCGGGTTTTGTACATTGGAAGGTGGTGAAGCGTCACCAAAATTCCAGGTCCATGCCATTGACGTACCCACATTAGGGTTAGACAGATCAGTAAAGTTGAGTGTTTGTGTTTCGCAGGAAGGTATGGTAACGTTGAAATCGGGTGTGGGCAGCGGATGAACAATTACAACAGCTGAACCTGTTTGCGCCTGGCTGCACAATGTAGCGGTACCATCTGACACACTTACAAGATTGTAGGTAAAGGTGCCTGCTGTACCTGTTGGTACGGATACGGATACCGAATTACCTGCGACCGTTGTAATATTCAGGTTTGGTCCGCCATTAATAGTATAAGTAAATGTATAAGGTGCACTTGTTCCGGCCCCTGTAAAGGTTACTAAAGGCGCTGTTCCATTCAGGCAAACTTCTGTGGTAGCTGCTGCAACACTTGCCGTGGGCAGATCATTTACTATTACAGTGGTGGAACCTGTTTGTGACTGACTGCAAAGCGTTGCACTGGCATCTTGTACACTTACAAGGTTATAGGTAAATGAACCGGCTGTACCTGTAGGTGCTGCCACTGTTACTGAGTTACCCGCTACTGTAGTAACGTTGAGGCTGGGTCCTCCATTAATATTATAAGTAAATGTGTATGGGGCTGTACCTGCTGCACCGGTAAAGGTGACATTGGGTGATGGCGCATTTTTACAAACAGTAATTGCACCAGAAACTGCAGCTGTTGGTAAAGGATTTACAACAACGGTCACCGTTCCTGTCTGTGCCTGGATACAGGATACCGCTCCTGAATTCTGCACACTTACCAGGTTATAATTAAATGTTCCGGCCACAGCAGTGGATACCGGTACGGTAACAGAGTTACCTGCTACAGTAGTAGCACTCAGAATGGGGCCTCCATTAATATTGTATGTGAATGTGTATGGGGCCACACCGCCTGCACCTGTAAAGGTGACATCAGGTGGTGTTGCATTTACGCAAACTGCAGTTGCCCCTGCAATACTGGCGGTTGGTAACGGATGCACAATGACGGTGGCAGAACCTGTTTGTGCCTGGCTGCAGGTTGCACTGGTGCCATCCACAACACTGAGCAGGTTATAAGTATATGTTCCGGGAGTGCCTGTTGGTACAAGAACAAACGCATTGGGACCGGGCCCTGCTGCGGTTACTGTAAGGTTTGGCCCGCCATTGATGTTATAGGTAAACGTGTAAGGGATGCTCGTTCCTGCTCCGGTAAAAGTGATTGTAGGAGGAGTTGCATTTCTGCATACCTCTATAGTACCAGCAATACTTGCTGTTGGAAGTTCATTGACAGTAACGGTGGTGGAACCTGACTGGAGCTGGCTGCAAATAGTAGCGCTGGCATCAGACACACTTACCAGGTTGTAAACAAAGGTGCCTGCAGTACCAGTAGGTACTGATACGGTCACCGAATTACCGCTGACAGTGGTAATGTTGAGACTTGGGCCACCGTTAATATTATAAGTAAAGGTATATGGTGCAGTACCTGCTCCGCCGGTAAAGGTGACATCAGGCGGTGGTGCATTTTTACATACCGTAATAGCGCCGGAAACAGCTGCTGTTGGTAACGGATTTACAATAACGGTAGCAGTTCCGGTCTGTGGCTGCACGCATAATGCGGAGCCGGTATTCCGTACACTTACCAGGTCATAGCGGAAGGTGCCCGCCACTCCTGTTGGTACAGAGACGGTAGCTGTATTTCCCACTACACTATTTACTGTTTGAACCGGGCCGGGTCCTCCACCATTATCTATAGTATAATAAAAAGTATAAGGGGCCGTTCCGTCGGTTGCAGTAAAGGTTATGTCCGGGAAGGGCTCATTCAGGCAAAGTGTTGTTGTTCCAGCAATGGTTGCTGAAGGCAGTGGGCTGACATAGACCGGTTTTGAAATCGTAGAACTGATACAACCGGGTGTGGTGATCGTTCTGAAAGTAACATTATGTATGCCCGGTGTGGTGAAGGTATGTGTAGGGTCTTGTAATCCCGAAAGATTATTGGCCCCGCTGGGTATATCATCAAAGTTCCACTCCCAGATATAGCTGGGCCTGGGCGTTACGGTATTATCATTAAACTGGAAGACCTCTGCAACACAACCACCATCAATAACAGAAAAATCTGCAACGGGTGGTTCGAAGACATTTAATTCAAAAGGTATCTCCTGCTCATTTCCGCAGCCTTCTGTGTTGGGGGCATACGTAAACATGGAAACATTAAACGTACCACTGGTATTGAAGGTGTAGAAACTTGGAAGAGAGTACCAGTATAGTGTCTTACCATTAACCACTGTTATTGAATCGGGACCGGCAGAACCAGGAGGAATAGTATCGCAGGTATTATAATACTCGATCGGGTTGGGCGGAATGGGAAGCGGTGCCCATGGAAGGTTGCTCAGGTCCCAGCGTATAGAATCCACGCAATAAGGAAGTGACACTTTGAACTGGAACGGCGAGCCTTTACATACAGAAGGTGTTGGTTCAATTCCAAATTGGGTAGAAACGCCGATTTGCTGGTACAGGTCTTTTACATTGGTTCCTGCATTGTATCCATAGCTTTCCACATTCCCGAAACCATATGCAATAGCGCTAAAACCAGAATCAGCGGTTAACCGGGTAACCGGGGAACCAGCTGTTGACACATTATGTTTTAAGTACGAAAAATTGGTGCCCGGAATGGTAATGAATGGAGTGCCAGGTACAGCCCCGTTTATTCTGAACGTACCTGTATTCGCAGTTTTCATTGCCACATTAATATAGTGGGTGTTAATTGCACTATTGCTTCCGGGAACCAGGTTATTAAAAGCTGAATAAACTGTAATATCATTGATGGTTTGTTCTACGGCACTAAGTGAAATCATTTCCGGGTCGGACTGTGTCGTTGGAAATCCACAGTTTTGAGTGGTCACAAATTGCATTACCTGTACTGGTTTATCGGCGCTTACCAAAGTAGGTCTGAAAGCTGTGTACTCATAAAAATTGCCAGGCAACACCAGCCCTGCCAATGTGGTAGTGATCCCATTGTCCATTTTGGTAACGACTGTTGCGGGATCCTTTACATATACTCTTACAATATCTATGTTATTGTCTCCGGGATTGGTGGCCACTTTTTTTAATGGTGTAGTAAGAAATTCTTTACCCCATGTGCCGGTAGGAAATAATTGCTGGTAAAAGTTATCTCCCCCGTTACCGCTTCCGCAATTAAGAGCTGTCCAGGTAGTGGCTGATACTACTGCAATGGGCTGGCAACCGGATGAGGCAGAGGCAATAGATTTAACTATGGTACCCGACAAATCCGCATTTTGCGGAAACTGTACCTGGTAAACATCGCCGGGGTTGGCTAAAGTGACCTGGTAAGGCACTCCTGCGGGTCTGGCACCGTTTCTTGTGGTTATGGATGGAGTAATCTCCACCACAGTATTTGGCAAAGCGGCCATAATATTTATTTCCCCAAAACCCTGGTTAAAACCACTTCCTCCACTGTTTGAATAGCTTGGGGCAATATATTCTTTACCCCATACGGGTGTCGGAAGCACCAGTGTAGCGCCTGACCTGGCTGAATTAATGATATGTGCATAGACCACCACCGGGTTCACTGCTGTAATATGCACAGCAGCATCTGTCTTAATACCATCCTGAATTCCTCCCAAATGTATATATGTATTGGGTCCTGAGCCTCCTGCACCGAGGAATACGGTAGTTATGGTATTGGCCGTAACAATAAATGCGATATTGGTACCATTAACGGTAATGGTACCGGAGGTGTTTACATTACTTGTAATGTATATCCCCATGATGGAACCTGTTCCATTAATGTGTTCAGGATAGCTGATATAGAAGTTTTTCCCTTTGTTGGAAAAGTCCTGCGCATGTGATCGTTCACCAAATAATACGCAAAGCACAAAAGTCAATAATAAGTATATCCTTTTCATTTTTATTCTAATTCTGAAAATTAGCTTCTATAATAAGCAGCTAACTTTCTTATTGAAGAACCTTTTTTATAGTAGTAATAGTATTGTCCTTATTAACTATCCTTATAAAATATAATCCAGATGAAAGCCCCTGCATCCTGTTCTCTTTTACAAGTTGATAAAGTAATGTTGGGTTAGTTACTTTTTGTATTAACTGGCCTCCAGTACTATAAACCTCAATTGCCAGAATATTCGAAATATCTACGTTCGTTGTTTCAGATTGGACTTCAATACTTTTATTGCCACGAGTAGTATAATTTGCTCTGTTCGTAATCTTTCCATCAGTAGATCCTTCATCTTCGAAAGGCCCGGTAGGCCTGGTATCAAAAATCCTTGTCTTATTATCAACTGCTAAACCAATGTACTTATTAAGTGGTTCTATGCAAACAGGTGTCTTAGTAGTGCTTTCGTCTGCTACTGTGACAGTAAAATTGGAAGTTGATATCGTAGCTACATCAAATATTTGAAAGTCTGTACGAAGGTTTGGTGAAAGAGAGGCGGATAATTCCTGTAATGGAACATCCTCTTTACAACCCTCGTCAAAATCACCCCAATAATAGAACTTATTTTGATCTGCACTACTGGTACCAATTCTATGAGCATACCCGGTAAATTTTGGTCCTCCAAAACTGGAAAAGAGATCGAAACCCATTTGAGGAAAGTAGGGCGCAAATGGAACTCTCAGGTGATACTTTTCGCTTTTGATAATATTACCATTAAGGTCATCAAAATCACCGATATAATATCGGTTTTCAGACGGGTTGCTTCCTAAAATATATCCCAAAACTTTTATACGACTTTCTGTAATACTTGAACCGTTTACAAGATCGTGAGTTGTATTATCAGGAAGAACAACAAGCCCAGGATGCGAATATGACTTTACCCAGTCAAGAATTAATGTACCGTTTGCATTACTACCATAAAGCCTCGATATAATAAAATCGTCCAGGTTTGAAGTGTTAGCTGCCAGAAAAAGAAACCCATCATTCCAGCCAAAAGCTAGATAAGTTAGGTCTGTGCTAAAATTAATTTGGTTAACCTTAAAATTACTTCCATCATAAAATATATAACCAGCTTTGGGAAGAGAGACTCCATTTCCATTTATCGTGCCCCCAATTTCGAAAATGCCACCTTCAGCACGGATTAAACT
>JBEBIF010000149.1:0-7848 GCA_040080515.1 Chitinophagaceae bacterium
AGACAGGGTGTGGAGTATGATAGGGACGGCCGTCATGCAGGCGATTCTAAATATTCATTCCGCAAGCTGTGGAAGCTGGCAAAAGACGGTATTTATAATTTCAGTGAAACGCCTGTTACCCTGATGCGAAGAGCAGGAATGCTTGCCATGCTGTTCAGCGTCGTCTATTTTATTTATATCCTCTATAAAAAAATTGCATTCAACTCCGTACCGGAAGGGTTCACCACTACCATATTTATGATAGTACTGTTTGCGGGGCTGCAGTTTGTTTTTTTGGGTGTGCTGGGCGAGTATGTACTGCGGATCTTTTTCCAGGTAAAGCAACGGCCAAAGTTTATCGTCAAGGAATTTATCATGAGTGAAGAATCAAAAAATAGTAGTAAAAATGGGAAAGAAAAAGAGGTCCAATACACTTTTGAGTGAAAAGAAAAAACCCGTTGCTGCACCACTGCCGACACCTGCACCCTCGTGGGGATTGCAGCTGAATGATAAACAGGCTTTATTGATCACACTGCTTTTTGCGACGGTAAGCTATGTGTTTTCTTTTTTTTACACCTCATTTTACCAGGGGGAAGAAGGGGCACAATATATGAATGCGCTGGGTTTTTGGCATGCGCCGGAAAGCATTTTAGGAAACTGGCCCAAAACGGGTTGGAAGATAGTGTATGCCCCGGTCGTCTTGCTTGGAAAGGAAGGAGTGCTGATTGCCAATTGCCTGGTTAGTGCATTCACCGGTTTCTTTTCTTACAAGATCGCAGGAAAGGTCATAGAGAAGAAAACAGCACTTCCCATGATCCTGCTCTTTTCGCAAACGCTCTGGTTCTTATTGTCATTCAAGTTTTACAGTGAAACCCTTACAGCCCTTATCTTGTCCATTGCCATCTATTTTTACTATTGCAATAAGTATTTTCTTTTTTCTCTTTTCATTTCTTATGTATTACTGTTGCGCCAGGAATTTATTTTTATAATTCCTTTTTTTGCAGTGGTGTTGTTCAAAAGAAAAAAATGGGCAGCCTTGTTTGCATTGGGATTGTTTCCATTACTGTATAATTGCTGGGGCTGGTATGTGACCGGTGATATGTGGTACTCCATTCATGAAAGCCAGCGAACGGCAGCATTGTATAAAGCATCTTATCCACGACAGGGGTTTGATCATTACTTCATCATGAGCGGAACGATATTTAATTATATCATCATTACGCTGGTGGTGGCCTACCTGGCACAGGTGATCTTCAGACAGGTGAAAAAAGTGGAGTACCCGCTGCTGGTGCCCGGCCTGGGTTTTATCTTATTACATTGTTTGTTTAACCTGCAGGCAGTAGAGATACTTACCAGCACAGGGGGCAACTTGCGTTACCTGCTTGTCGTATCACCCCTGCTGGCTGTACTGGCTGCCAAGGCCGCAGATAATTTTCGATTAGTATCCAATAAAATAGTAGTGCTGCTTTTCCTGCTGCCATTATTTTTTGTAGTGGCCGGAAAGATGACTTTTACGCACAACTGGATAGCGATGGATACTGAAAGCGGTGACCGCAATTTTCTTCCCCTGTTGTTTTGTGGTGCAACGATCCTGGTGATACTTATGCTGCGATCCAACCGGCAACTGATCTTTTCGCTGGCTGCTTTGTGCCTGTTGAGTATGGTGCTTACTATTAAACCCAAAAAACTATGTTGTGATGAAAATTTCGAACAACAAAAAATAGTGAATTATATTAAAGAAACCCGGTTAGATAACAAACCCATTTATCAAAGCCTGGCATTGTTCAATTTCTTTTATGGAAAGAATCCCTGGGATTTCCCCAACGGAAATTATGGATTGAGCGGAGACAGTTCGCTGGACAAGGCACCCAAAGGGGCTATAGTGATATGGGACTCCCACTATGCCACAAAGTATGGTAAGGTGGAAATAGATTATTTCAATAAGAATCAGTCAGGGTATAAAGTGCTGAAAGAATTCAGAAGTGCCGATAATTATTTTATGGCACTGGTTTTTGAAAAGCTGGCTGAAGCTACTACTATAAAGAACAAATAATACCAGACCACCACTTCCCTGCACGGGGTCATTTAATACCCGGACATTTTCTAAAACACTTCCCATCTAAAAAATTGTTGGTACAACCACAAATGCTTCTTCCGTTGCCCAAAAGCAACAGGAGTAACCATTAAAATTTTTTATTATGATAGGAGGATACACCGCAGAAAGAGTTTCTGCCAACAACCAGTTTGACAATTACCTTATCCAGCGCCACCTGTTTGCTTACAATTATGCAGCGCAACGGGTGACAGGTACCGTATTGGAGATCGGATGCGGGGAAGGATACGGCTATTCTGTATTAAAAGAGAGAGTGGACCATTATGTAGGGGTGGATAAGATAGATGTAAACTCCACCGCCTGGACATCCCGCAATGCTGATTTCTTCCGGATGAAAGTGCCATTGCTCCGGAATATTCCGAGTAATATTTTTGACTTTGTCATCGCCTTCCAGGTAATTGAGCATATAGAGGATGATCAGTTCTTTGCAGAAGAGATCAGCAGGGTATTAAAAAAGGGCGGTAAGCTGCTGCTTTCCACACCCAATAAAAAAGCATCTTTTACCCGCAATCCCTGGCATATACGGGAGTATGAAGCTGCTGATCTAACTGCCCGGCTGCGATCTTGCTTTTCCAATACGCAGGTATATGGGCTTAATGGTTCTGAGAATTTAAAAAAATACTTAGTGCAACATAAATCACAGGTGGATAAAATACTGAAATGGGACCTGCTGCAGTTGGAAAAACGACTGCCAAGGCAAATGCTGAAAGTTCCGTACAACCTTTTTAATTACCTGAATAAAATACTGGTGTATAAGAAAAACGGGAACCTTGTAAATAATATTTTTCCTGATGATTTTATCCTTGGCGAGTCAAAAGAAGATAGCCTGGACCTGTTTGTAGTAGCAGTAAAGTAGTGAATAGTTTTTCTGGCGACTTTGCGGGAAGCTTATTTGCCAAACATTTTCTCCAGCTGCTCTTGCTTAAATTCTAAATAAGCAGGATTGCCGTCCGGAGACATATTAGATTGCTCACAGGCAAAAAGATCATTCACCAGTTGCCGCATTTCTCTTTCTGTAAGGCGGGTACCCGGCTTAATGGACTGCTGCCTGGCTAATGAACGTACTAGTTTTTCTCTTTTAGAAAATTTCAGATCGCTGCTAAAATGTTTGTATTGATCCAGCAGGATATCAATGATATGTTTTTCATTACCGGCTTCCACATCAGCTGGGATGCCCTGTATCACAAAACTATTTTTACCAAAAGGCTCAATGAGATAACCCAATTGCTGAAGATCAGAAATGATCTCTTCCATTATCGCCGCATCTGCCGGCGTTAACTCCAGTGTGGCAGGAAATAAGCTCCGTTGTGTGGCCACAGGTTTGTCTTTGCCTGCTGCTTTCAATTGCTCATACAATACTCTTTCATGCGCCGCCTGCTGGTGAATAAGAAGGAAACCGTTGTTGGAAGGAAGGGTGATATAGGTATTCAGGAGTTGGGTAAGCTCAGTTTCAGTTGTGAGTTGTGAGTTATGAGTTACGATTGGGTCGTTTAGTGGATGACCTGGCTCCTGACTTCGAACTTCGGACTTCGGACTTTCATAAAAGTCCTTCCAATGTTTTAGTTCGCTCTTCTCGCTTTTCTCAATAAAATGTGCCTGGTGCTTTTGTGTAAAACCTTTGAAAATTGATCCGGAAGCCGCAGCAGATTTTCTTTCTTCTGTAAAAGGCTGCTGAATAGAGGATAGTTGCTGGATGGAAGCATCGAGGTTAAAATCAAGTGTAGGCGTTACGCTGAATTGTGCCAGTGCATGCTTTACGGCTGCCTGCACAAACGCATAAATGATCTTCTCGTCCTCAAATTTTATTTCCTGTTTGGTAGGATGGACATTTACGTCCACCACAGCCGGATCGAGGTCGATGAACAGCACATACATCGGGAAACTGTCTGTAGGGATCATTTCCTGGTAGGCACTCATCACCGCATGGTTCAGGTAAGGGCTTTTGATAAAACGGTTGTTGACAAAGAAGTATTGATCACCTCTTGTTTTCTTAGCTGTTTCTGGTTTGCCGGCAAAACCATAAATGTTCATGTAATCAGTATCTTCTTTTACCGTTACTAATTTGGCGTTGTAATTATTGCCGAGCAATTGAACGATCCGTTGTTTCAGGCTTCCGGCTTCCAGGTGAAAGAGCTGCTGATTATTTGCCGTAAGGGTAAACAGAATCTCAGGAAAGGACATCGCCACTCTTGTAAACTCATCCACGATATGCCGCATCTCCGCCGCATTACTCTTTAAAAAATTTCTGCGGGCGGGAACATTGAAGAACAAATTCTTCATAGCAATGCTGGTGCCAACGGGTACAGCCACCGGCTCTTGTTTTTTCACCGCACTGTTCTCTACTTCTATATACACACCGGTTTCATCTTCTGTTCTTTTTGTTTTTAATTCCACTTGTGCCACTGCGGCAATAGAAGCAAGCGCCTCACCTCTAAAACCCATGGTGCGGATATGAAAAAGGTCTTCTATACTTTTTATCTTGGAAGTGGCGTGGCGTTCAAAACTCATCCTGGCATCGGTCTCACTCATACCGCTGCCGTTATCAATCACCTGTACCAGTGATTTACCTGCATCATTGATGAGCAATTTGATCTCTGTGGCGCCGGCATCCACCGCATTTTCCAGCAATTCCTTTACGGCACTGGCTGGCCGCTGAATTACTTCTCCGGCGGCTATCTGGTTGGCAATATTATCTGGTAAAAGGGTGATCTTATCTGGCACAAAATCAGGTTTAGCCGCCAAAAATAACGAATTGCTTTTTAAGCAACTCTTGGCAGATGCTTTGCTTCAAAAGGTTTAATTTTAATACTCTTTTATAACGATACAACCTGTTAAGCATGAGGATACTAAAAATCGTTTTATGCCTGTCATTATTACTTCCGTTACTATCATCTGCCCAGTATAAAAGTAAGCTGGATAAAAATCAATGGGTGGACAGTGTGTTCAACAGCCTGGGAGAGGATGAAAAGATCGCTCAACTGATGGTCATCAGGGCCCATTCCAACTTAGGTGCGGATCATGTGGCCAAAGTGACCAATGATATTCAGAAATACAATGTCGGCGGCCTGTGTTTTTTCCAGGGTGGCCCGGTACGGCAGGCCAACCTGACCAACTTTTATCAAAGTATTGCTAAAACCCCGCTCATGATCACTATTGATGGAGAATGGGGCCTGGGCATGCGGCTGGACAGTGTAACAAAATTTCCTTTTCAGTTGACAATGGGTTCCATCAACGATGAAAATCTCGTTTACCGGATGGGCCTGGCCATTGGCGAGCAATGTAAAAGACTGGGAGTGCATGTAAATTATGCGCCGGTAGTGGATATTAATAATAATCCGAATAATCCTGTTATTGGCTATCGTTCTTTTGGGGAAGATAAAGACAAAGTATCCCGTTATGGAGTAGCGATCATGAAGGGTATGCAGGATGCGGGCATCATGGCTTGCGCCAAACATTTTCCCGGTCATGGTGATGTGGCCGTTGATTCGCATTATGACCTGCCCGTTATTACCAAGAACATGACGGAACTGGATTCGGTGGAGCTGGTGCCATTCAAAGCCGTGTTTGATGCAGGTATCGGCAGTGTGATGATCGCACATTTGTATATACCGGCTATTGATAATACAGCAAACAGGGCCACTTCTATTTCTAAAAACAATGTGACCGATCTGTTGAGAAACAGTTTGCACTACAACGGCCTCACTTTTACCGATGCCTTAGAGATGAAAGGGGTGACCAAATATTTTCCAGACGGAACGATTTCGGTGGAAGCGCTGATAGCAGGCAACGATATGCTTTGCCTGCCGGCCAGTGTACCGGAATCAATAGAAGCCATTAAAAAAGCGATCGCAGACAGAAGGCTGACCTGGGAAGATATCAATGCCAAACTGAGAAAAGTACTGGCGGCAAAATATAAACTGGGGCTTACACAAACACAGTTTATTAATACTACCAACTTGCTGGCTGATCTGAATGTAAAAACGGATGCCATACGGTATGAAGTGGCACAGCATAGTATCACTTTATTAAGTGAGGCTAAGAATACGGCATCAAGAACTGATTATGCAGAGATACCTATTCAGGGAAAGAAAAAAGTGGCTTATGTGGGTATTGGTACCAGCGAACTTAATGAATTTGGAAAAAGATTGCATACGGATCTTGACGCCAACACCTTCTTATTCTCTTATAAAGATGGTCCCGAAAAAGCAGAGGAGATATTGAAAGAAGTGAAGAAGGATGGAAAGTATGATGTGATCATTGTGGCCATACATAATTACTCATTGCGGCCAGCAGAGAATTTCGGACTTACACCTGCTGCTATCAAGTTGTATAAAGACCTGAATTTTATTAAAACGATAACGCTCACATTTGGTAATGTGCTGGCCACCAAAAATTTCTGTGATGCGTGGACGCTGGTGGCCTGCTACCAGGATGATGCTGTTACCCAGCAGGTAGCAGCGGATTTCCTGGAGGGTAAATTCAAATCGCAGGGAAAGCTGCCGGTATCTGTTTGCAATTTTAAATTTGGTGATGGTATTGTTTATGCCCGTTCAAAACCCACCAAAGAGGAAATAAAAAAAAACCTGGCAGTGGTTGATTCTATTGCATTGGATGGCATTGCACAAAAAGCATTTCCCGGTTGTGTGATACTGGCGGCGCATAAAGGCGAGATCATTTTCCATAAAGCATTTGGCAACTATGAATACGGCTTTTCACCGGCTATGAGCCCTGAAAGTATTTTTGACCTTGCTTCTGTTACTAAGATCTCTGCTACCACTGTTTCGGTAATGAAATTATATGAAGAAGGAAAACTGGACCTGAATAAAACCCTTGGTGATTATTTACCATGGACAAAAGGAACTAATAAAGCGGGGCTGCTGCTAAAGGATATTTTATTGCACCAGGCAGGACTGGTTCCTTTTATTGCTTTTTATAAAGAAACGATAGATACGAATACCGGTATCCCGAACCCGGCAATATATGCCAGCTCTTCCAGGAAAGGATATGGTGTTCGGGTCGCAGAAAATATTTATATGCGGGACGATTGGACGGATACCATGTTCAGCCGCATCTTAAAAAGCCCGCTGGGGCCAAAGGACAAGTATGTGTACAGCGACAACGATTTTATCTTCCTTGGAAAGGTCATTGAACAACTAACAGGACAAACGCTGGACCAATACACTCAAAAAACATTTTACAACCCGCTTGGAATGTACTCTACTGGTTTTAAACCCCGCAACCGGTTTCAACTAGAATGCCTGGTGCCCACAGAAACAGAAAAGCATTTCCGGCAGCAAACAACAATTGGTGATGTGCATGATGAAGGAGCGTCAATGTTTGGCGGTGTGGCCGGGCATGCCGGATTATTTTCCAATGCGTATGATCTGTCCTTGTTGTACCAGATGCTGCTGAATGGTGGCGAGCTGAATGGAGAAAGGTATTTGAAACCTGAAACAATAAAACTATTCACCGGGTATGGCAGCAACATCAGTCGCCGCGGATTAGGGTTTGATAAACCGGAGAAAGATAATGTTACAAGAAAAGAACCCTACCCGTCTTTGCTCGCATCACCCCAAACATTTGGGCATACCGGCTTTACCGGTACTTGTGTGTGGGTGGACCCGGCCAATGACCTGGTCTATATTTTTCTTTCCAACAGAGTGTATCCTACAAGGAACAATAATAAGCTGTCTCAATTATTAATAAGAGGTAAAATTCAGGATGCTGTTTACCGGGCGTTGGGAGTGGACTAGGAG
>JBEBIF010000619.1:0-1662 GCA_040080515.1 Chitinophagaceae bacterium
GATGTGGGCTATCCCTGTGTTTTTAATAATGAAAAACTAACGGCGGCGGCTATGATCAATGCGGCTGATTATGCCGGCACAGAAAACGTAAGTGAAACCGAACTCCGCATGGGCGCCGAAGATTTTGGATACTATGCGCAGCAAATACCAGCCTGCTTTTACCGTCTTGGTACTATGAACAAGGCAAAAGGCATCACAGCCGGTGTGCACACACCTACTTTTAATATTGATGAAAATGCGATCGAAGTGGGCATGGGAATGATGGCATGGCTCGGAAGCAGTGTGGAGCTATAATGATGAAACCAAGTCCGGTCATCATTTCTTCCCGGTCAGTAATTCAAGTTGCAGGTTTCGCCTCCATTTAAACCAGTCATTTCCAATACTTTTGCCTGAAAAATGGTTCGGATTATTATTTTGTACATTGCATCCCATTTTGCTTAGTAAAATGCTCCCGATTGCCATCGGGACTTGTAACCTAATAATTTTCTATGTCAAACGATTTACGCAAGCAACAGGCTTTAGAATACCATTCCAAAGGAAGGCCCGGAAAGATCGAAGTAGTGCCTACCAAAGAAGCCAAAACTCAAAGAGACCTCTCCCTTGCTTACTCTCCCGGCGTGGCCGCCCCCTGCCTGGAAATTGCCGCCGATGTGGAGAACGTGTATAAATACACCGCCAAAGGAAACCTGGTGGCCGTGATCAGTAACGGTACCGCCGTACTTGGCCTTGGTAATATCGGCCCCGAAGCCGGTAAACCGGTAATGGAAGGTAAAGGCGTTCTCTTTAAAATATTCGCCGACATTGATGTGTTCGATATTGAGATCAATGAAACTGACCCGGTAAAATTTGTGCAGATCGTAAAATCGCTGGAACCCACTTTCGGCGGTATCAACCTGGAAGACATCAAAGCACCCGAGTGTTTTTATATTGAGACGGAATTAAAAAAACAATTGAACATCCCGGTGATGCATGATGATCAGCACGGCACCGCCATCATCAGCGCAGCTGCATTGCTGAATGCATTAGAGATACAGAAAAAGAAGATCGAGAAAGTAAAGTTTGTAGTGAACGGTGCCGGCGCTGCCGCCATGGCCTGCACCATGCTATATGAAGCATTAGGCGCTAAGCATGAAAACTTTTTACTGTTCGACCGTAAAGGAGTGCTGCACAAAGGCAGGACCGAGCTGGAAGATTTCAAATTAAAATATGCTAACGCAAAAGGCGAAATGACCCTCACACAAGCCCTGAAGGATGCAGATGTGTTCATTGGATTAAGCGCCGGCAATTGTGTTACCGCCGAGATGGTAAAAGGCATGGCCAAAAACCCGATCGTATTTGCCATGGCCAATCCCGACCCGGAGATCAGCTGGGAAGATGCCACCGGTGCCCGCAAAGACATCATCATGGCCACCGGCCGCAGTGATTATCCCAACCAGGTGAACAATGTACTGGGCTTCCCTTATATTTTCCGTGGCGCACTGGATGTTCGTGCCACACAGATCAATGAAGCGATGAAGATGGCTGCAGTAAAAGCATTGGCAGAACTGGCCAAGTCGCCTGTTCCGGATATTGTGAACATGGCGTACAATGAAAAGAATATCATGTTTGGTGAGAATTATATCATACCCAAACCACTCGATCCAAGGTTACTCCTGTCTCTTA
>JBEBIF010000620.1:0-1659 GCA_040080515.1 Chitinophagaceae bacterium
TGATGGCCATTCGTAATGCCACTTTACGTGTTGCCGGTGCAGGCTGCTCATAAAATGTATTTTCCCATTGCTGGCAAACGGTGACAGAAAATCCTTCATGAAATTCGCCTGTATATTCATCCTGCGGCCTGTCCATTGCGTGTCGGTAGATTGTGGCTGACGAAGAATTGATCCAGAGCTTCGGCGGATTAGTACATTTCTTAATGGCATACCCGATTGCTTTAACGGCATCAGTACGGCTATTCAGTATTTCATTTTTATTTTTCTGATTATAACGGCAATTAACCGTTTTTCCGGCAAGGTTAATGACCAGGTCGGCATTATTTAATTCTGTTGCCCATTCACCAGCTGTTTTGCCATCCCATTTTACAAACCGGACTTGTGTGAGGTCCTCTGGTTTAAGTGATGTATAATGATTGCGGTTGTTATCTGCATTTTGTTGTTGCCGGGTAAGCACTACAATCTCATTCTCTTTTCCAAAGTATTTGATCATTTCCTGACCAATAAAACCGGTACCACCTGCCAGTATGATTTTCTTGTGCTTCACATTGTTTACTTTAAATGCACCAGTTCCTTATTTCTAATAGTACTCCATTCCGTGATGCCAATAATGAAATACCAGATAGCAAATGCAGGTGAAATGAACAGCAGGGCGGCCAGGTAGATAAATATAAATGGCAGGTTGATAAACACGGCCATATAGCAGAGAAGGCCAATAATAAAGGCCCACAGGATCGTTTTACCATATGCATTCCGGTAACTGATGCAAAGCCATGCGGGGTTGAACCAAAGATGTATAAAGAAACTGGCCAGTTGCCAACCGCCTATTACGAAGTACGGAAAGAACAACCCATAGCCATTATCAGATAAAATATACCAGGCGAGTCCACCTGCCAGTATTGCCACCTGCATTACCAGGTCGGTCAGTTTCAGCAGTTTCATATATAATGTATTTATCGTGAAGGTTATTTAAAGACCTTCATCAGCGAACTGATAAACCAGCTTTCTTCAGCCCTTATCATGGTATCAAGCGTTTTATCTGCCTGCTTCCCTAATTTTTTTATGCTGCTTACCGTATCCACAAATGATTTTACATTCTTATCCCTTTTATCACCTTCCACGGCTTCCAGTTTATCCAGCAATTGCAGCATGGGTTCGAGTTCTCTTTTCTTCCTTTCTTTAACGATCTGCTTTACTACTTTCCAGATATCTTTTTCGGCAGTAAAGTATTCTCTCCGTTCTCCGGATAAGAGCACCCGTTCCACCAGTCCCCAGTTGATCAGTTCTCTGATGTTCATATTGGTATTGCCCCGGCTGATGTTCAGCTCCTCCATGATATGATCTTGTGTAAGCGGATCGGGACTTACCAGCAACAGTGCATGTATTTGCGCCATGGTGCGGTTGATGCCCCAATGGGTGCCAAAGGCGCCCCAGCTGCTGATGAATTGCTGTTTTGCTTCTGTTAGTTTCATGGCACAAAGCTACAATGCAGTTTCCGAATTTTCAAAATATATTGAAAATTAGTGCCAGGCTTATTTTAGAGAAGGGGAGATCGCAAATGATTCAGGGTTGCAGGCTCGATTTTTTCTTAGCCGGAGTTTTGGCCAGTTTCTTTAACAGCAATACCACGAGGCCAATGACGACCATGACAATGCCAAA
>JBEBIF010000621.1:0-1659 GCA_040080515.1 Chitinophagaceae bacterium
AGACAGCTTCTGTATCCTGCCGTAACATAAGGAGAGAAACTCAACCGAAGTGGTGGCAGAATATTTCTGAGCCCATTCAAATCACCAAACTGGTTTACAAAACCATTTACCTGCGGGTTCACCGGGTTCCAATAACTGCTTTCATTGGTGCGTCGTATAAAGCGCAGGAGTTGCAGTCCCCAGCTTTGCAACTCTTTTTTGGCAAAGCGAAGCGAAATGTAGGGGATCTTCATTTCCACCGACCAGCCATCGGGGAGCATGGATACATTGCTTTCCCAGATAGCATCCCAGGTCTTATCACCAAAGCTAAAGTTATCTCCCAGGTTGGGGCCCAGTTTAGCATCTGACTGTACATTGGCGGTTGTAACGAGAAACTGAAACCCGTTCTGATTGTCGTTGTAGGTATCAAAGAATACGGAGAAGTAGTCCGCATCTGTTTGCTGCTCTCCGTCACGGGCGGTTATTTGTTTGCGGATGAGGGCAGGATCATCGTATAAGCGGGCACCGATATAGACCGCAAAATTGTCGTAGAAGATCCTGACCTCGGTTCGCTGGGAACAAGGTAAACCGTAGGTGGGGAAGTTTTGGATAAAGTCAGTAACAGGTGTGAGGGTTGACCAAACAGCATCATCCAGTTTACCATCGATCTTTGGCGCCTGCTCCATTTTTACAGCGTCAATCATTTTGACCTGTGAAAAAAGAGGGCTGCTTATCAGCAAAAGGATTATCCAGTTATACTTTCTCAAAACCATACAGTTATGAACTATTTTCAAAGATAAAAGACATTCAGCAGGACAGGAAAGCTGCCCCCCTGAAATCAGGAAAAAATTCTAACTGGAAGTGGTAAAAGGACTAATTCAGCCTCTTTTTTAACGTAGTAACCTGTTCCTGTAAATCGGACACAATGTTACTAAGCTGGTTCATATCCCACCGGTTTTGCGTGTTGGCCCTGGAAATCACCATTTGTGCCTGCCACATTTCCAGGATCTCTTCTGCATTTACGGTATAGGGATGGAAGGTAGGGTTATCGCTTACAAGGGTTAATTTATTCTTTTGCCGGCCATTTTTCTGTACTCTTTTATATACAACGCCTTCATTCCGGGACACTACGATACAGGCGGCATTATTCTTTACATCTTCAAGGTTGTCCACTTTTTCACCAACGATAACAGAACCGCTGGGGGTGGGCAACATCGAATCTCCAATAATTTCAAAGGCCCGGTAATTACCACCGGTGAGCATAGGCAATGTAAACGTATTTAATTCATCTATAAACTCCGGGTCGGCATAACCGGCTAAATAGCCAGCCGCCGCTTTTACAGGAACAAAAGGTATATCGGGTCTTCCCATTGCCAGTTTTATAGCCCGCCGTTTGGCCAGGTAATTACTTTTATTATCACTCAGGTCCTTACGAAGTATTTCATCCAATGTCAGTTTGAACATATCACACACTACTTCCAGCACATCAATCCGGGGTTCTGCCCTTTCTTCTTCATAAGCGCCCAACAGGGAACGCTTGATACGTAACTTATTGGCAAATTCTTCCTGCGTCCATCCGCGGAGCTTACGCAAATACTTCATGTTTTGATTGGAAATGGCCATAGCTAACTAATTAAGTTAGTGCAAAATACTAATTATTTTAGATATACAAAATTATTT
>JBEBIF010000004.1:0-32267 GCA_040080515.1 Chitinophagaceae bacterium
TCAGCTGAGTACTTAAAGTTACTCCTATTTGCAGAACCATGACTGCGTTGTATGGAAAGAAGTTGTAAATAGCTGACAGAAGGCTGAAATTTTACACGGCGGTGGTACTTATCTTCGCAACTATCCATGCACCTGAAAGATTATTATAAGATACTGGAACTGGAACCTTCTGCCACCCTGCCGGAGATCCGAAAGGCATACCGGAGACTGGCGCTGCAATATCACCCGGATAAAACTAATAATGACCCTTACTCTGCAGCACTGTTCTCAGAAATAAAAGAGGCCTATGAAGTGCTGACCAATCCCGCCAAAAAAGAATACTATCTGCAGCAACGCTGGTATGACCAGAGTATCGGTAAAAGAAAAAAACAGGATGTTATCACACCGGTTACAGTTTTAAAACAAGCACTGGAACTGGAACGATATGTTGCTCAGCTCGACGTATTTCGGATGGACAAGCCCGGTCTGCAAGAATATATTTTAGACCTGCTTTCTGAAACTGTAATTGAAAAACTGCATACGTTCAATGAAACAGACACCAACCGCCAGATCATTTCCGTGATATTGCACTCGCTGAAACCACTGCCGCTTATTTATACCGATGCCATTATTACCCAACTAAAAAAATTAAGTGGCCCGGATACAGCGGCAACAGATCTGCTGAACAACTTTACAGAGCAACACAGAAAAAGAAACCGGAGGGAAAAATATGCACTGAGTATAATTATTATTGTAACCCTTATTCTTTGCCTTCTTATTTATTTTGCCGGGCGGTAGGCTACTTGTACTACGAAGTTTATCAAGTAAAAATATAAAAATACCTGCTGCTGCTCAAATAGTATGAACCAATGAGCGGAGTAGTATCTTTGCCGCTATGCATTATGTTTCTGTTGAGAATTTGACCAAGAGTTACGGTATCCAGCCCCTTTTTTCCAATATTACCTTTCATATTGAAGAAGGCGATAAGATTGCCCTGATAGCCCGGAATGGCACAGGCAAATCCACTTTATTAAGAATATTGGCTGGTAAAGAAACTCCCGATGAAGGCAAGCTTTGGGTAAATAAAGATGTGGATGTGGTATTATTTGAGCAAGAACCCACATTTGCAGAAGATAATTCCATTCTTGACAATATTTTCTTTCATGACCACCCCATCATCAATGCCATCAAAGAGTACGAAGCCATTAGTGAAGAAGGCGATGTGGAGAAATTAAGCGCCGCTATCATAAAGATGGACGACCTGGGTGCCTGGGATTTTGATACCAAAGTAAAACAGGTGCTGGGCAAACTAAATATCCACCACCTCAATCAGCCGGTAAAAAATTTAAGTGGTGGACAACGTAAAAGAGTAGCGCTGGCAAAAACACTTATTGATATTGGCTTTGAACATAAACATGTTTTATTAATAATGGATGAACCCACCAACCATCTCGATGTCGAAATGGTGGAATGGTTGGAACATTATTTAGATAAAGAAAATGTGACCCTGCTGCTCGTTACCCACGACCGGTATTTTTTGGATACGGTGTGCGACGAAATATGGGAACTCGATGGAAGTATCATGTACACCTACAAGGGCGATTATCAAAACTACCTGGAAAAGAAAACGGCACGGATAGAAAGTGATGCCGCCAGTATAGACAAGGCCAAAAACACCTACCGCAAAGAACTGGAATGGATGCGTAAGCAACCAAAGGCCCGTACCACCAAAAGCAAAAGCCGGCAGGATAATTTTTATGTTGTTGAGAAAAAAGCCAAACAGCAGATCGTGGATGAGCAGCTGCAACTGGACATGAAAATGAACCGGCTGGGTGGTAAAGTAATCGAACTGAAAAAAATATACAAAAGCTATGGGGAAAAAGTGCTGCTAAAAGGATTTGATTATACATTCAAAAAAGGAGAAAGGATTGGTGTGGTGGGAAAGAACGGTGTGGGCAAATCCACTTTTATAAACATACTGCAGGGCATCGATCAGGCAGATAGCGGGAAGGTGAATGTTGGCGATACGGTCATTTTTGGAAACTATTCCCAGCAGGGATTGGTAATAAAAGAAGACCTGCGGGTTTTAGAATTTGTAAAGAACATTGCTGAACATTTTCCACTGGTCAGTGGCGGCTCCTTAAGCGCTGCCCAATTTCTCCAGTTGTTTTTATTTGATCCCGATAAGCAATATACCTATATCAGTAAATTAAGCGGCGGCGAAAAAAGAAGATTGCACCTGTTGTCTATACTATTCCGAAATCCGAACTTCCTGATACTTGATGAACCCACCAATGACCTGGATCTTCCTACACTTGGCGTACTGGAAAATTTCCTGAATGAATTTCCGGGTTGTTTACTTATTGTATCCCACGACCGGTATTTCATGGACCGGCTGGTGGACCACCTGTTTGTTTTTGAAGGTGATGGAGTGATCAGGGATTTTCCCGGCAACTACTCCCAGTACCGGGAAGCCACCGCCAATAACACGCAACTAACAGATAAAAATTCGTCCTCCATTACTGGTGATCCCGAAAAGCAGGTGCAATCACCTTCTGACCGTCCCGGCCTGACGACACAAAAACGCCAGTTCACCTTTAAGGAAAAAAGGGAATTTGAATTGCTGGAAAAAGAAATTGCCAGCCTCACCAAAGAAAAAGAAACAGTAAACGAAAAGCTGAACAATGGCAGCACTCCTTTTGATGAATTGCAACACCTGTCTGTCCGCATTGGTGAGGTAACCGCTTTACTCGATGAAAAAGAGCTCCGGTGGCTGGAGCTGAGTGAACTGCAATGATTTTATTATTATCTTGTAGGGTAACCATTGACCACACTAATGCGCTTTCTTATTTTGCTACTCCCCTTCTTCAGTATATTGAAGATGACAACAGGAACTCAATATCCTGCCGCAAAAGTATTACTAGTTACAGTGGATGAAACGGGTACAGTAACCGTAGGCCGTGATACCGTGAATGCCGATAATCTTGCCCGCTATGTACAGGAGCGGCTTTTCAAAAGTTATATGGGCACCGGCCAAATGCATGATCAGATCATTCTCAAAAAGAAAACCGATGATGTACCGGATATGGTGACAGAAGTGATCCTGAAAGAAATACAGGAAGGCCAAAAAAGAGCCTTAACCGAACTCAGTCTTCAGAAATACCGAAAAACATTTGACGGGCTTGATAAGAAAAAGCAGGGCAAACTAAAAAAGCAGTTCCCTGTTTTATTCCAGGCAAAATTCTTATAACCTGTACTGAATGAAAAGATCATCACCCTTTATTCTATTAGTATTGCTCATTCATTTAACCGTTTATCTGCCGGCACAAATTGTAAATATCGAAAATGCCCGGATGCAGTCAGACACAGTTGGCTGGATGGGTGGCGCCGGTGCTGCCATAAACCTGACACAGAACACACAAAAAATATTCGGAGCTGATCTGGCAGCACATTTACAATACAAAACCAGTAATGACAAAGGCCTCTGGCTGATACTGGGCAACTATGGTTTTTTAAAGGCCGGCGACAGCAAATTTATTTCTAACGGCTTTGCACATCTTCGTTACAACCGGAAAGTAAATGAATGGTTGCGGTGGGAAGTTTTTGGACAATTCCAGAATAATGTCATTACACAGATAGATTCCAGGATACTGGTTGGCACCGGACCGAGGTTTAAGATCATCAAGACCAAAATTTTCAGGTTGTATGCTGCCAGCCTGTTCATGTTTGAAAATGAAAAAGAACGAACAACACCAACTGTTGAACATAACGATCTCAGAAGCAGCAGCTATGTTTCCTTTACTTATACTCCAAAGGATAATATAGAACTCATCAGCACTACTTTCTTTCAGCCGCTTTTTAAGAAACTGTCAGACTACCGCTTTTTAAACCAGGTATCGCTGAAAGTAAAAGCCACAAAACATTTCGGTCTTTCTGTAAGATGGAATTACCTCTTCGACCGCTTCCCTGCCGGCACAGCACCTAAAACCAATTATACGTTTGCAACAGGTGTGGATTATGAATTTTAATGCTATAGTAAGGAATGAAGAAGGTGTTTTTACTATCACCAACTATTCAGGGCTTTGGTTTCAATACCCGAAATCGTAGTTTTCCTATACTGATATTCATTTTTTAAAATTACTATCGATTCATTTGGTAAAAAGGAAATTGATTTTACCTTTGCAGCGTACCCACGGTACAGTTTTCCTATCCTTTCTGAATACCCGCTTACCCAGCTTCCTTGAAAACCTGGTTATCACATCTATTTGAAAACTAAAAATCAGGTTATGAAAAAAATTAAACTCAATTTGAGAGGTGAAGATGCACAAGCAGCCATTGTCATTTCAGGCTTCTTTATCGTGTTTGCTCTTTTAGCGATCTTCTTTTTCTAAAAATTGAATGAGCTAAAAGGACGGTTACTTTCAAGAGACGGGTAAAGGAATGATAGCGCAGGCTGTTATAACCTTTGCCTGGCTCTTTCAAGCACTTCGTTGCTATCTATTTTTTCCATGCATTTAAAATGTCCCAGCGGGCATTTGCTGTACCCGATCTTAGAACAGGGACGGCACCAGAGTTTATGTACCTGTACTATCACATCAGATACAGGGGCATAACCATAATAGGGTGTCATGCCAAAAGAAGGTACTGTATTGCCCCATAAAGAAATGATCTGCTTTTTAAAAGCGGCTGCAATATGCATCAGGCCAGTGTCATTAGTGATCACCAGTTTTGCTTTTCGTACCAGGTCGGCACTTTCATTCAGTTTAAATTTGCCGCAGGCATTATACACTTTAATAGTATCCACCGCTGCTATTTCATCCCCATTTACTTTATCCTCCGGCCCGCCTAATAAGATAACCGGGTGATCCATCTTGGAACAAAACTCCTTCCACTTATGCACCGGCCATCGTTTGGTGCCATGTGCTGCACCAATTACACAAGCGATATACCCCGCATGATGCGAGGCCGGAATATCTTTCAATGTCGTTTCTTCTTCTTTTGCAATAAAATAATCCAATCCTGCTCCATCATTCTTTACACCAAATGATGCAACCGTTTTTAAATAGCGGTCAACGATGTGGACCTTCGGCAGCATATTTATCTTAAATGCCGTGAAGAAGTATTTCTGAATATTGAGTTTGTAAAAAGAAAAAGATTTTACTTTCTTACCAGTTGCTCTGGATAATGCATTCTTTACCCGCAGGGTCTTCGTGTTATGATGCAGGTCAATGATGTAATCATATTCTTCTGTTTTCAGTTCTTCTATCATCAGTTCCCAGCTATGTGCCAGTACATGTATCTTATCTATATAGGGACTGTGCGCTACTACCGGCCGAAAGGAATCCTTTACTAAAAAATGTATTTCTGCATCCGGCAATTGCTGCTTCAGGCAGCGGATGACGGGTGTGGTGAGAACAATATCACCAATGGAAGAAAATCGTATGATCAGGAATTTAGCCACGATAGTATTTAAGGCATTATATCCTCCGGTTCTGTATAGTTCAGGTCCTTATGAAATGTTTCTTCTGTAAAGTAAGCGGCTATCAGTGTTATCGTCATTACAACGATACCTGTTATCATGGCGCTTTTTACAAACGACCAGCCAATGCTTTTCTGAAACAGGTTCACAAATAGCAGGTTAATAAGCGGCAATGAGCCTCTTACAAAATTAGGAATAGTGGTAGCTGCGGTAGCCCGGAGGTTCGTACCAAACTGCTCTGCTCCCATTGTAACAAATATCGCCCAAAACCCGGTGCTGAATCCCAGCATGGCACAGGCAATATACATTGAGGTGTCATTCTTAATTAATCCGCTAAAAAAATAGATACCGGACACGATAGCAAAAAAGTAGAACAAGTATAATGCTTTCTTCCGGCTTTTGAAGTACTGGCTTACAAACCCAACCAATATATCACCAACTGCAATAGCTGCATATGCATACATTATTGAGCGGCCCGATTCTATCGCATTCTGTCCATAAAATTCTGTGGCAAACCGGTTGCTGAAATTCACGAGTATCCCAATCACAAACCAGGTGGGCATGCCAATAAGAATAGCGAGGATGTATTTTTTAAACCGTTTACTGTTATTAAAAAATAGCAGCAGGTTGCCCCTGGAAACGTTCAATTGTTTTACCTGGTTGAACATTCCGCTTTCTGCAACAGTTATACGAAGAAATAACAGCATGACACCGAGGCCGGCCCCGATCTTATAACAAAGACGCCAGTCGCCTGTAAACTTAAAAGTGAAATAGGCAGCTACTGCGCCAAACAATCCAATACCGGCCACCATGGATGTGCCGATGCCCCGCTTATTTTTTGGCAATAGCTCACTGACCAATGTAATGCCTGCACCCAATTCGCCGGCAAGGCCGATGCCTGCAGCAAATCTTGCATACGCATACTGTTCCACTGTTTGTACAAACCCTGTAAAGAAATTGGCAATAGAATACAGGATGATAGAACCGAACAAGACACTGAGCCTTCCTTTCTTATCACCCATGATGCCCCAGATGATACCTCCAATAAGCAATCCCCACATCTGCCAGTTGATCACTTTGGTGCTGGCGGCGATCACTTCTTGCTTTACGGCAAGATCGACGCCCAAACCTGCAAGACTTGGTTCCCGCACAATAGTGAACAACAGCAGATCATAAATATCAACGAAATAGCCCAGGGCCGCAACAATAACCGGAATAGATAAAATGCCGTATTGCTTTTTATTCATAGTTTATTGTTGAGGAGAATCGGTTGGGGTTCTGTCAGGGTATTTCTTTTTGCGTCCGGAAATGATCTTGATGATAACTGGGGCTGTGGTAACGAGTACTATGCCCAATACGATTAATTCAAGATGCTCCTTCAGATCAAAACCAAACTGGCTGAGTATCCATTTCTGCAGAAAAAAACCACCGAGTACCATAGTGGTAACCCAGGCAATACAACCCACCACATTAAAGAAGTGGAATTTTTTCCTATCCATTTTTACAATACCCGCGACAATGGGTGCAAATGTGCGGATGAATGGAAGAAATCTTGCTCCTATTACGGCAAGGCCTCCATGCTTCTCATAAAAATCATGGGCCTGGTGCAGGTATCTTTTCTTAAAAAGAAACCGATCTTTCCAATTATACATGGCAGGGCCTACTTTCCTTCCGGTCCAGTAACCAACTGCATTGCCCACGATACCACAAACAGAAATAAGCCCTACTAATACTAACAGATCAAACCAGTAGGAGTAATTGGGATATTGGAAACCAAACCAGTTCAATACCTGGTTACCTAAGCCTGGTTCCATATTCCCGGCTTTTGTTTTTATTTCATGGGCATAAATACCAGCCACAAAAAGCAAAGAGTCCCCTGGTAAGAAGAACCCAACAAACAACCCCGTTTCCGCAAATACCACAAATAGCAACAGCCATAGTCCGCCATTTTCCACATACCATTGCGGTTGTAATAAATTTGTCCAGTGAAAACTATCCAGCAAATACATGATCTCCATTTCTTACGCTCCTTTTATTAATTGTTATCCTCTAATGGCATCTGCTTCTTTTTCATTAAAAGCCAATGCTTTTTTATCATCAAATTCGCCTTCCCAGCGGGCAATGACACAACTGGCCAACGTATTACCAATTACATTTACAGAAGTGCGGGCCATATCCATTAATTCGTCAATACCAAAAATGGCTGCTATTGGCCAAAGTGGTAAATGAAATTGATCAGCAGTAGCGATCAATATTACTAATGATGCTCTTGGTACCGCTGCCACTCCTTTGCTGGTAAGCATCAATACTAAACACATGGTGATCTGTGTGCCAATACTCATATGCAGGTTAGCCGCCTGTGCTACAAACACCGAAGCAAGGGAAAGATATAATGTTGTTCCGTCCAGGTTAAATGTATAACCAGTAGGAATAACAAACGATACGATCTTTCTTGGCACACCAAATCTTTCCATGTTCTCCATGGCTTTTGGCAAAGCCGAATCTGAACTGGTGGTGGCAAATGCAATGGACACCGGTTCTCTAATTGCCTGAATGAATTTTTTTATCGGCAATTTAATAAACATTGCTATCGGCAATAACACTGCAAACAGGAATACGATCAGGGCAGCATACAATGTAAGTACCAGTATAAGCAGGTTATGCAGTACTCCAATACCGAGATGCCCGACAGTAACAGCCATAGCAGCACCAATACCTATTGGAGCAAAGTACATTATGATGTTAGTGAACTTGAACATGGCCTCAGACAAACTTTCACAAGCCCGTATCATCGGTCTTTTCCGGTCATCTTTCAGCATGGCCAAACCAATGGCAAACAGTACAGAAAAAACCACTATCTGTAATACTTTGCCATCATAAATAGCTTTAATAAAATTGGATGGGAATATATCTACGATATGTTCATCCCAGGTCAATGCTTTTGTTTCCGGCAATTTTTCCAGTATCTCGGGCTGAACTATACCAACACCTGCCTGCGAAATATTTATGGCAATTAATCCTATGATCAATGCAACCGTAGTAACGATCTCAAAATATAATAAGGATTTCCAGCCCAGCCTGCCCACCTGTTTCAGGTTGGAATGACCGGCAATGCCTACCACCAAAGTGGAGAATAATAACGGGGCTACAATTGCCTTTACTGAATTAAGGAATATCTGCCGGAGGAATTTCAGATTCTGGGAAAATGCAGGAAACTCGTACCCGATCAATACGCCGAGCACCATGGTGACCATGATCCAGGCAGTCAGCGATTTTTTGAACCAGGCATAGAGGGCCAAACTGGCAACAAAAGCCCATCTGCTTCCTGATAATACCTGCTCAGGAATGTTCGCAATTTTATACCAGTCAATAACATGCAAAATAGCCACCACCGTAAAAAGAAGCAAGGCAAGTAGTCCGGCGTTTCGTTTGTTCATGTTTCTAATAGTAAGGCTTCAAAACTAAAGGTTTAGTTCCAAATATGGAGAAAATAGGGCTGAATAGGATTTCCGGCCACCGTTGGTAAATCTTTTGCCCTTTTTTTACAGAAATCGCTATTTTTCCAGATACGATTCAGGCACAGGCCTGCAAAACCAAACCAACGTTATGGCTGAACAAAGCGCCTCTTTCAAACCCACCCTTGGATTATTTGATGGCACGATGATCGTTGCCGGCTCCATGATCGGCTCCGGTATCTTTATCGTAAGCGCCGACATCACCCGTAATGTGGGTAGTGCCGGTTGGCTCATCGCCGTTTGGGTAATCACCGGTTTCATGACCTTAAGCGCAGCCCTTAGTTATGGAGAACTGAGTGGTATGTTTCCAAAAGCAGGCGGCCAATATGTTTACCTGAAAGAAGCTTATAACCCCCTGATCGGGTTCCTGTATGGCTGGAGTTTTTTCGCAGTCATCCAGACAGCAACGATTGCGGCGGTGGGTGTTGCATTTTCCAAATTTCTCAGTTATATCGTCCCCGAATTAGGCAATGAATATTTTCTGTTTGATCTTGGTATAACAAAGATCTATTCTGGTCAGCTGGTATCCATTGCCATAATCACCATTCTTACTTACGTCAACTCAAAGGGAGTAAAAGAAGGAAAATTCATTCAGACGCTGTTCACTTCAGCCAAACTACTGGCTTTATTCGGTCTTATATTATTTGGTTTTATCCTTGTTAAAGAAAGCTACTGGTCGCAGAACTGGGCTACCGGTTTTAATGCCACTCAGCCTACTGTGGATGCGGCGGGAAACATAAGCTGGACAGGCATCGGAGGGGCCGCATTAATGGGCGCCATTGCTGCGGCCATGGTAGGTTCTATCTTCAGCAGTGATGCCTGGAATAATGTAACGTTCATTGCCGGCGAAATGAAAAACCCTAAACGGAATATCGGGCTGAGCCTATTCCTGGGTACGCTGATCGTTACCGTAATCTATGTTTCGGCAAACCTGATGTACCTGAATGTACTTCCGCTAAATGAACTGGCGTATGCCGCCAAAGACCGGGTGGCTGTAGCAGCAGCCAATAAAATATTCCCTGATTTTGGCACTATCCTCATCGCCGTGCTGATCATGGTATCTACTTTTGGTTGCAATAACGGGTTGATCCTTTCCGGCGCCCGGGTATATTACACTATGGCAAAAGATGGCCTGTTCTTCCAAAAAGTAGGAACGCTCAATAAACATTCGGTACCGCAGGCGGCGCTGTGGTTGCAATGTATTGCAGCATCTCTTTGGTCGTTGAGTGGCAAGTATGGGCAGTTGCTGGATATGATCTCTTTTGTAGTAGTATTATTTTATATACTAACCATTGCCGGTATTTTTATCCTTCGGAAAAAAAGACCGGATGCTGAACGGCCCTACAAAGCGTTTGGTTACCCGGTGCTGCCGGTATTATATATTTTAATGGGACTGGCCTTTTGCATCCTGCTGATCATTTACAAGCCAGAGTTCACCTGGCCGGGACTGATTATCGTATTGCTGGGTATTCCGTTGTATTATTTCGCCGTATCGCAGCAAAAAACTAATAAACAATAGAAATCTTTTACGTTTCATATCTTAGTCACTTAATAAAAACTAACACATGAGTTTATTCGTAAGAAAACCAATGGGAGCTTTAATGAATGAAGCCGCTGAAACCGGGGCACATACATTAAAGAAGACCCTGGGTGCCAAAGGCCTTATTGCACTCGGTATCGGTGCCATCATTGGTGCTGGTTTATTTTCTATCACAGGTATGGCAGCTGCTAATCATGCTGGTCCGGCTATCACCATTTCTTTTGTGGTGGCTGGTTTAGGCTGTTTATTTGCCGGGCTTTGCTATGCAGAGTTTGCCTCCATGATCCCTGTGGCAGGAAGTGCTTATACTTATTCCTACGCCACCATGGGTGAATTCATGGCCTGGATCATCGGCTGGGACCTGGTACTTGAATATGCGGTGGGTGCAGCTACGGTGGGCATCAGCTGGAGCCGGTATTTGGTCAGGTTCCTGGAGGGCTTCAATGTGCATTTGCCTTCAGAATTAGTGACCGGGCCGTGGGATGGTGGCATTATCAATCTTCCTGCAGTTTTCATTATCGTATTAATGAGTTTGCTCCTCATCAGGGGTACCAAGGAAAGTGCCTTTGTAAACAGTATCATCGTAGTAGTAAAAATAGCTGTCGTACTTACTTTCATTATCCTGGGATGGAAATACATTAATAATGCTAACTACGATCCATACATTCCTGATAATACCGGCAAATTCGGCGACTTTGGATTCAGCGGTATCATACGGGCCGCAGCCATAGTCTTCTTTGCCTATATTGGCTTTGATGCGGTGAGTACGGCCGCACAGGAAGCCAAAAATCCCAAACGGGATATGCCGATCGGTATCTTAGGTTCACTTCTTATTTGTACCATCCTTTATATATTATTTGCCCACGTAATGACCGGCGTTACCAGCTACACTACGTTTGCAGGTAAGGATGGTATCGCACCTGTAGCAGTAGCTATTGATCACATGGGTACTGCTGATGCAGCAGGCATTATCAAACCAGATTATCCCTGGCTGAACCGTGCCATTGTTGTAGCCATTCTATTTGGTTATGCCTCAGTAATATTGGTGATGCTGATGGGACAAAGCCGTGTGTTCTATAGTATGAGTAAAGATGGTTTGATCCCTAAGATCTTCTCTGCTGTAAACCCCAAAACGCAAACTCCGGCAAAAAACAACTTCCTTTTTATGCTGTTTGTAAGTGCTTTTGCTGCATTTGTACCCGCAAGAGTGGTGGGAGAAATGACCAGTATCGGTACTTTGTTTGCCTTTATACTGGTTTGCATCGGTGTATGGGTAATGCGCAAAAAAATGCCGGAATTACCAAGGGCATTTAAAACGCCAATGGTGCCGCTGGTTCCTATACTGGGAATTGCCACCTGCCTGTTCATGATGGTCTTTTTGCCCATGGATACCTGGATACGCTTGCTGGTATGGATGCTGATAGGCCTGGATATTTACCTGGTCTATGGTGCCAAAAACAGCCATTTGGGTAATGGAACGGATAAAAGAAAAGGAATGAAACTGGCCCGGATCACAGGAATAGCTTTGGCTGGTCTGCTGGCCATTGTAGGGCTGCTGCATCAGAACTCAGTGGGTTTTGATACCGACAGGACACTGCTTTATATTTCACTCATTTTTGCTGTTGTTCATGCTGTACTTTACGCAAGTAAATTAGGCAGGTCTGAAGACATAAGCTGATTTTAAGAGAATAGATAGATAACCGTCCCGGTTCGAGCAAAGTCGAAGAATCGGGACGGTTTTTCATTTCCGCCCATTGCCTTAGATTTGCAGCCCGGAACAGTATCGACTATCGACTTAATGACTAAATACCATGGGAAGAATTTTTGAAGTCCGTAAAGCCTCGATGTTTGCCCGCTGGGATAAAATGGCAAAGAACTTTACCCGTATCGGTAAAGAGATCATCATTGCTGTAAAAGCCGGAGGCGCCGATCCTAAAGATAATGCTGCCCTTCGCCGCTGCTTTCAGAATGCCCGCAGTGTGGGTATGCCGAAAGACAGGGTGGAAGCTGCCATCAAAAGGGCGCAGGGAAAAGAACTGGTGAACTATGACGAGATCCTGTACGAAGGATATGCACCCCATGGTGTGGCCATATTGGTGGAAACAGCGACTGATAACCATGTAAGGACGGTGGCGAATGTAAAATCCTGTTTTACCAAAGGACATGGTGCCATGGGCAATAGTGGCAGTGTGGCCTTTCAATTCAAAAAAATGGGCGTATTCAAATTAAAACCCGAAGGTCTGAATGCAGAAGACATGGAACTCGAGCTGATCGACTTTGGCCTGGAAGAACTGGGCGAAGGCACCGGTGAAAATGGTGAGGATATCCTGGTGGTGCGTTGCGGTTTTACCGATTTTGGCAATATGCAAAAGGCGCTGGAAGATAAAGGCATCACTCCTATCAGCGCCGAACTGGAATGGATACCTTCCACCACCGTACCGCTTAATGATGAACAGGCTGCTGATGTAAGTAAGCTGATCGAAAAATTAGAACAGGATGATGATGTGCAGAAAGTATTTCATAATATGGGATAAGCTGAGGTACTAAAATCAGCATCCGATGTTCTCACAAGAAATTCCTTTTACGGGAATTAAGATCACTCTTCTCTTATCCGGATCAAACCGCCAGGCTTTCTTTATCAGTTTCATATATTCCGCATTGGTGTCTTTACCCCATGCCACGATATAGGAATTGGGCTGCTCGCTTTGCGTACAGGTACCTACCCGTATAGACCAGCCCTTAGCCACGCCGGTAACTTCTATCACATCATATATCTTAGTTTCTTCAGATGCGGTATCTTCCCTGATGCTGAAAATGATGACATAGGTTGTCCCTTTTTTAAACACATCAGCCATGATGTACTCAGGGTCTGAAACCTGGTTCAGCAGCGACCCTTCCATAAAGGTCCAGCCTTTCAATCCCGGAATATTGCGGCTGTCTGTATAGATTTTGCCTATCATTGATTTTTTGGTGCCGGCATATTTGCCCGGTTGGGCACCTGCTTTAAACATAGCAACACAGAGCAGCAGTACCAGGAATATTTTTTTCATATTTCAAACTTAATGTACCTGAAAATTACACTATTTCCTAAAAGAAAGTAGCGTAGTATCAAATACACCGGGGTTTTTGATAGTACACTACTTCCTGAAGTTATTTATTTTTATAATCCGGTAACAGTTAAATGAACCCTGAAATCTTTGTCCGTTCCTCCGGAGGCTGTAACAGCAAAACCATCTCTTGAACCATGAGCATGGTAGGGACCCAGCACCACCCTGTTGTGGCTGGCATCCACTATTCTCCCACCACTATAGGGTTTATTAAGCGGCACTGATTCTGTTGCGGGTGCACTCATCCTGACGTTTGAAGAAAAATCATCGCACAGGTCGCAGGTCTTATGCGCAGAGCCCAGGTTTGAAGTAACTAAAATACTTACCCTGCCTTCCCGTAAGGCAGAAGCACCCACTCTGAAAGTTCCCAATGCTTCCCCCACACCACCACTTCCGCTTACAATGGTAGTAACTGTTGGTACGGAAGGGTTGGCATTGTGCACATAATTACCGTACGGAGGAGTAGTGCTGGCGCTTGCGTTTCTGAATGGCAGGAACGTGTACACATCAGGCCCCCTGAAATGGGTACCTGCAGAACTATTCATGAATGACTGTGCACCATCACCCGGGGCAAGCTCAAATACTTTTATCTTGATATCGCCAAAAACTCTTCTGCAATCGTTATTATGAATTACTGTTGAAATGCCATTGAACTGGACCGTAATACCTGACAGGTCATCCGAACGGATGCCACAAATGCCCGTAAGATCAACCTTACCCTGTGAAGCGGTGTATGCCGTTTCATAAGGAAATTCTATATCACATTTTTTAATGTACACAATTTTACCGTTGGGTACGGTAAATGAAACATTCCTAATGGGAAACGGAGCTGTTAACTTTCCATTTACTATAGTAAAGTTCCCGCTTCTGCCTTTATAGTTGGGCTGATCGTACACTTTAATGTCTGTAACAGTAGTTATCAGCCTGGCAGATATGTCAGCATTCTTTAGTACAGGCCCATTGGCTCTGATTTTAGCAGTGTCTAACTTTTGGGCAATTACCATGCTGCTAAAGGTGAAGACCAAAATGGAACAACAAAAAATCTTTTTCATACTCATTTTTTAAGGTTTATTATAAAGTTCTATAGTTACTGATTCCACATCTGAAACACATTGTAAATTTCAAAAGAAACCCGGTTTCAGACAATTACACATTCGGGTACTTTATCAATCTGTCCGTTTATACTTATCCTTCATAAACTCGAAATAAATAAATCCAAACCGCTGGTACCAGTCTGTAAGACCATACCGGCGCTCACAACCATCAATGGCCATTAAAGCTCTTTGCAAAGAACCCATAAGGTCTGTGTACTTTCTGTCGTAGGTCTGCTTAAAATTATCATACTCCTGAACAATACCACCTCTTGCATTTTGCCACGAGAGACCTGTTACCCCATGTATGCCACTTACATTATCACCGAATGCAATGGCGCTTTGTGTAAATCTTTTTGTGTTATTATAAATACAGCTTAAGCGGCCAAGTATTCGTCGCACAAAATTCAGTTCATTCACAGCACTTTCAAAGCACTGACTGCAGTTGCTGTTTCCATCACAAGTGGAAGGCATCATGGCAGCGCCGCCGGTTGCAAAATCCGGTGCACATTCTCCCGGACTGAAATTTTGCATACCCCGATACGCATCAGCGATGTCTCTTAGTGTGCTCAAATAATTATTCAGATCACCCAATGCATCATCTATATTCTCCCGGTCCTCTGCCTCTCCATCCCGCTGGTCCTGCCGGGCATCATTATAATCATTACTTCCCTCAAGAGCACCATCATTTCTTTCTGCTTCAGTTGGCGGTTCTACCTGGGCATAAACTGAAATCAAAAACAGTTGGGCAAAGTGTATATAAAATATCTTTTTCATTTTTTGGCCTTTTTAAGTTTGAATAATAAAAATCCTATGGCAGCCAGTGCCGCAATGATCACAAGGACCAATACCATGTTCTTTTTAAACCATCCTCCACCGCCGGATACACTGGTTCCGGATTTAAAGGGCGATGGTATATCTATTTTTACTTCATCACCAGTCCAGACAAGCAATGCATACTTAACAGGTTTCTTTTTTGCAATAACCATGATACCAAAATCTCCTTCTGTTTTGAAATTGGTATTCCATTTTCCCTTTCCTTTTATTTCCCCGGTCTTATGCGGGGTTTTCCAGTTTTCCTTACACAAATTTATTTTCAGATCTGCTGCAGGGTCTGATGCGGTGATGCTGAAAAAAGTGGGTGAATACATGCTTATGCCCTGGGCCCAGAAGTACATCGTATCTTTTTCCTGTGTAATGGCCGTTGTATTGATCCTGCCTTTTGCTTTGGGATCATCCTTTTTATACGCTTCCAGTTTTAGCTCCTGAGGATCCACTCCTTCCTCCAGCGTGAAGGGCTGGGCAGATGCAGAGTGAACTAAACTGAAAATTAAACAGGGGAAGAGTATGAGTCGGAGTGTTTTCTTCATGCCGGGTGTATTTAGTATAAAAGTCCGCATAAAGAAAACACCAGTCAATTACCTATTTGGGTAGTAGGTGTTGCTAATCCAGCTTTACAATTTTGTGCTGCAATGCTTTAGCTACTGCTTCAGTACCGCAATTCACGTGAAGTTTGTGGTAGATATTCTGCAGATGCTTCTTCACCGTATCAATAGTTACAGCCGACTTGTCTGCTATCATTTTATAGCTATTGCCTTTTACCAGCAATTCAAGGATTTCCTTTTCTCTTGCTGTAAGATTGAACTGTTCTGAATCAGACGTTGTCTGCCTGAAGTGCTGAAAAACTTTTTGTGCCACAAAGGGGCTCATAGGTGCACCGCCATTCATTACTTCCTGCAAAGCATTTACTAACTGCAGCGGAGAGGTATTTTTCAGCAAGTATCCGTCGGCCCCGGCACAGATAGAATCAAATATCCGGTTATCATCATCAAACATGGTGTGCATTACCACTTTTACTTCGGGGTTGCTGTTTTTGATCCGCTTCACACCTTCCACGCCGCCAATTCCCGGCATATCGATATCCATTACCACCAGGTCGGCTCGGTGCTTCTCCACCTGCCTGTCCGCCTTATCACAATCAGGAAAGGAAGCCGCCACCTGGAAATTGGTTTCGTCATTCAGCAGTATTTCCAATGATTGCCGGAGACGGGTATTATCTTCAAATATCAATAGCTGGTAAGGCATAATTTCAAAAATACAGAATCACTAAAAGTAAAACCATTACACTTTTGGGTAGCGTCACCCCGGAAAACTTAGCTGATCCCAATTACCATACGTATCGTGGTTCCATTACCGGATTCTGAATGTATTGAGATCTGCGCACCGGATGCTTTGGCCCTTTGTTCCATGTTGTGCAGCCCGTTGCCGGCATTTGCATTGTTCTGATCAAATCCTTTCCCATCATCCTGCACAAGCATTTCAATACTGTGCTCTTTTGCTGAAACACGGATAGCAGCATTCCTGGCATCTGAATACTTGACAAGATTATTCACTGCTTCCTTGAAGATCAGGTAAAGGTCACGCCGCTGTGTCATACTTAATTTCAGGTTGGGTTCACCGGAAGGGAAATCAAATTCCCCTTTAATATTCTTTCCATCGAGCATATCAGCTGCATAACGTTTCATCCGTACAAACAGGTTTTGCAGATCATCATACCGGGGGTTGATATTCCAAACAATATCTGATAAGGACTCATTGATACGCTGAATATCCTCTGATGCTTTTGATAAATACTCCTTCGATTTGTCGGGTTGGCTGATACTACGGCGGGCCAGTTCATTCAATATATTGATATTACTTAGTGATGCACCAATATCATCATGAAGATCCCGGCTGATATTATTCCGCATTTCCTGCACCGCTGTTTGTTGTTCCAGCCTTTTTTTCAACTGGAACCTGTTAAACCAGGTTAATCCAAGCAATGAAAAAAGGATCACACCTCCTATCAAAAGGTTCCTGATATTTTTTTGATTCTTTAATTGCTTTTCCTGGTACTCGTTTTCTTTTTCTGTCAGTTGTAATTGCTGCATGTTGGTTTTAGAGAGCAACACCTGCTTTTCCAACTCTTCGGTTTGCTGCCTTATCTGAATCTGCTGCAGTTCTCTTGTTTTAGAGAGCAGATCTATCTCATTCTGTTTTTGTAAAGCCATGGCCGTATTTCCGGAAATAATAGCTTTTTGTTTCTCAATCTCCAGTTGTTTTATTTTCTGGTCTGCATTAAGGCGGATTATTTCAATATCCTTCTGGTTGGTTTCATACCGGTTTTCCAGTTCGGCAATTTTTTCTTCTTTTTCTGTGTTGATAATACTGTCCCGGTATAAAATATGTTTCTTATAAGTAAGATAGGCTTCGCTGTAATTTTTTACCTTGCTATGATAATTGGAAAGGTATAGATAAAGGTCTTTCAGATTGCCCCTGTCACCCAGTTCTTCAGACAAACGGATTGATTTGTTGTAATAGCCCAGTGTGATAAGAGAGTCGTACTTGAGCATATCTGTATAGAATGCTGCCGCAATATATCTCCGTGCCAGCATCCGCTGATTGGTTTTTGTTTTTTCCAGCAGGTCAATTACTTTCAGTTCATACTCAAACGCCTCTTTATTATTCTTTTTTGCATTTGCCACCAGCGAGGAAGTGATATAGGAGTGGATGATGCGGGCATCATCACCCGTTTGACGTGCATACTTTACACACAGCTCCTGGTACCTGGCAGCTTCTTCATTATTAATACCCAGGTAATACTGGCTCAGGTTGCAGCAGGTTATTGAAAGCCGTGCAATATCCCCGGTTTTTTCCCGGTACTTCAGCGACTGTTTACCATAATCAATTGCTTTTTCTTTTTGCCCCATTTGAAAGTATACTGTAGATAAGTTCCCGAGCGACATAGCAATTCCTGCATCATCTTCCAATTGTTCATAGATATGTAATGATTTGTGGGTGAACAATGCCTGTCTCTCATATTCATCTTTCAGACCCCAGGCATACCCAAGGTCATTAAAGGCAAGGGCCAGGTAGGGATTCACCGATTTGCCCAGGCCATTGGTGATACTTTTATCAAGATACAGTATCGCATCGTCCGGCTGGTCATTATACATCTTCACTTGCCCCAATTGCATCAATGAAACTCCGGTAAGCAGGGTATCATTCACTTTATTTGCAATTTTATTTAGCTGCAATGCCATTTCTTCTGCTTCCTTATACTCCTTTTGTTCAATTAATACCTCAATGATCTTTGAATAAGCCCAGCCCTGCCCGGCATAAACTCTTTTTTTTACAGCCAGGTCGGCTGCCATTTTAGCAATGGTAATAGCGGAATCATACTGTTCCTTTTCAGAATAATAGTCCGCTTGCTGAATCATCTTAAATATGATCGCAGAATCACTTGCCATAAAATGGGGCTGCCCTCCCACACTGCCACTAAAGAGAATAGTGGTGACGAGTAATATCAAGCTAAGTTTCATGCCCGTTGTATTCAGAGTTAAAAAATACAACTAATCTTCCGAAAAAAATTGTTGCCTATTTTTACCGGGTGAATACGACTACCCCTGTTCTGCTTTTTGATGGAGTATGCAACTTCTGCAACCGGATGGTAAACTTTGCCATACGTAATGACAGTAAGGCCCGGTTGCGATTTACCCCTTTGCAATCTGCCACCGGGCAAAAATTATTTCACCAACACCAGGTAGCTCCTTCAGCAGATACTATTGTTCTTATTGAAAAAGGAAAAGCATATACCTATGCCGGAGCTGCTATACGCACCTGTAAGTACCTGGATTGGCCGGCCAAAGCCTTATATGCTTTTATTATTGTTCCCGCCTTTATCAGCCAGCCCATCTATAAATGGGTGGCCCGTAACCGGTACAAATGGTTTGGAAAAAAAGATTCCTGTATGATACCCGGGCCTGATGTAAAAAAGAGGTTCCTGGACTAAGGAAGTACCAATTCGCCCTTCATATAGAAAAAACATTCACCGGCAATAAGTACCCGGTCATTGCTAAGCATTTCACACCACAACTCTCCTTTGCGCTGCGAAAGCTGAAAGGCATGCAGTACGGTCTTATTTAACTTCTGTGCCCAAAATGGAATAAGGGTGGAATGTGCCGAGCCGGTAACCGGGTCTTCCGGAATGCCACAGTTGGGTGCAAAAAAACGGGAAACAAAATCACAGTGCGTTCCCGGTGCTGTGACGATGATACCGATAACATCAATCTTATTGAGCATGGCAAAATCCGGACGAACCTGCAGTACTTCTTTTTGCGTTTCCAGTTCCACCACATAATCACGGCTTTTATACACGGCCACCGGGTTTGAAACGCCTAACCCTTTCAATAGTTCTTCCGGGTATTCTGTGACCAATTCCGGCATGCGGGCAGGGAAATTCAGCTCCAGTTTCTCTCCTTTCCGGGAAACCAATAATTCACCACTTTTGGAACGAAAACGGATCACTGGCTGAGCATATCCTAAAAATTTATACAACACATAAGCTGCGGCCAGTGTGGCATGACCACATAGATCAATCTCCAGTTCAGGCGTGAACCAACGGATATGAAAGCCTTCCTTCTCCGGAACAAAGAAAACAGTTTCAGCCAGGTTATTTTCCATAGCTATCTGTTGCATCAGGCTGTCATCGAGCCAGCTTTGCAGCGGCACCACAGCAGCAGGATTGCCCCCAAAAAGCTTATTGGTAAAAGCATCAATTTGATAAATAGAAAGTCTCATTTTGATTGTCTATTAATTGTCAAATGTAATTTTTTTTGGGCCTAGAGTGTGAATAAACACTAGCTAAGATAGGGCGGTGCAAACCTGTTTTTCCTTAGTTTTGCCCCCTCTGTTATTGATCGTGGTCTGGTATTTGCCTGATGGGTGTCCCGGCTGTAAAGGATTAAGGGATCAAAAAACTGACAATTTATAGATGCTTAATAATCAGTACATAACGGTACAATTTGTAGCTCTGTCAGGTCCGGAAAATTGAATAAGGCCGCCCCGGCTAAACGAGGTTGATCAGCATCAACTTTAAAAACCCAAAACACTCCCGGTGAGTTTTTCACAGGGCATCTTTTTAAAGATTTCGAAATACGAAATAACTTGCTTTTGAGATAAGAAATCCCGAAACCCTGCGTTAACAACATTATCTGGTTATGGCCTGCCCGTTGGCAGACTGTGTTAAAAAGTAGTAATGAAGAAAAGATTCAAAGGGTTTTATTTACTTATCTCCTCCATTGTGATCGGGCTGCTGCATCTGCCATTTGCATTTGCAAAATCAGCTACAGGCAACAAACTGTTCTTACATCCGCCAGCTGATTCCACCACAAAAAACTCAACAGATTCCTTACACTATATTCCAACACCAGCTCTTCGCTCTGTATATGATAGCCTGCATCTGAGCCTGAAAGGCCTCAGCCAGGAAGCCTTTGAATATGCTAAAAAAGGTCTGAACAGGCTTGTAGAGGAAGGAAAATTGCTTAATGATTCCATCATTTCCATTATTGATTTCAGCCAGCCCAGCAATAAAAAAAGACTGTTCATTCTCGATCTGAAAAACTACCAGGTGCTTTTTAATACACTGGTGGCACATGGCAGAAATACCGGTCGTGAATGGGCCTCTTCATTCTCCAACCAGGGAGAGTCGTACAAGAGCAGTCCTGGTTTTTATATTACCCGGGAAACCTACGAAGGCAAAAACGGCTACTCGTTAAAACTGGAAGGCATCGAAAGAGGCATTAATGATAATGCTTTTGAAAGGGGTATTGTTATTCATGGTGCCGATTATGTATCCAGCGACCTGGCCAATGCACAGGGCTATATCGGCCGCAGCCAGGGATGTCCTGCGTTGCCGCCTCAGGTCAGCAGACCGGTGATCAATACTATTAAAAATGGTACCTGCCTTTTTATCTATCACCCCTCCTATCTCAGCCGTTCCATTGTATTGAACTAAGCTGATTTTGTTCATAACTCCTTAGTATCTCCATTTCCCAATCTTTATCTTTGAGGATTAATTAATTATTATGCTCAAGGTTGGTGTTTTTGGCGTTGGACATCTGGGAAAATTTCATCTTAATAACTGGAAAGAGATTGCCGGGGTGGAGCTTGTGGGCTTTTTTGATCCCAATGATGATACGGCCAATGAGGTATCCGACAAATACCAGCTTCCCCGTTTCCTGGATGCGGATGCACTGATGGATGCCTGCGATGCTATAGATGTGGTGGCCCCTACCAACTTTCACTTTGAATGGTGCGAAAAAGCGATCAAAAAGGGAAAGCATGTATTTGTAGAAAAGCCGCTTGCCAATACCATGGAAGAGGCCCGGCAACTGGTAAAGTTTGCCCAGGAGTCCGGAATAAAATTCCAGGTAGGACATGTGGAACGGTTCAACCCGGCTTTCCTGGCCATAAAAGATATGCCACTGAACCCCATGTTCATTGAAGTGCACCGGCTGGCACAGTTCAATCCGAGAGGCACTGAAGTAAGTGTGATACTTGATCTGATGATCCATGACATTGATATCATCTTAAGTATTGTAAAAAGTGATGTCAAAACTATTTCTGCAAGTGGCGTGGGTGTAATGACTGAAACACCGGATATTGCCAACGTAAGAATTGAATTTCATAATGGCTGCGTGGCCAATCTTACCAGCAGCCGTATCTCTATGAAGAAGATGCGGAAGATCCGTTTGTTTCAGAAAGATTCTTATATCGGCATTGATTTCCTGAATAAAAAAACAGAGATCATCAAATTGAAAGAGCCGCAGGATTCTAATGTATTTGCATTTGACATAGAAACACCATCAGGCAAAAAAACAATTGCAATGGCCAACCCGGTAGTGCCCGAGGTAAATGCCATTAAAATGGAGCTTTCTTCCTTTGCTGATGCCATTATGAATAATACCAAACCGATCGTTTCTGAAATGGATGGGCTAATGGCAATGGATGTGGCCCATCAAATACTGGAAAAAATTGGTAATAATGTTATTACCCGCTGATGAATCCCGGAAAGAAAATACCTGTTGGCTGGTATGCAGTTATTGATCTCATCACTGCCTGCATAGCGTGGGCCTCCTTTTTTTTTATCCGCAAATGGTTATTGGATGAACCCATCACCGGAGAAAATGGGTTGATGATGGACAACCGGTTTTGGTTGGGAATTATATTCATTCCGGCCGGCTGGCTGATCCTGTACACCATTGTAGGCGCTTACCGGCATTTGTATAAAAAATCCCGGCTGTTTGAATTTACCATCACTTTCATATGCAGCCTTATCGGCTGCATTGTGCTTTTCTTTGCTTTGCTTCTTGATGATGTGCATGAAGACTACTCCTATTATTATCCTGCATTTTTGATCCTGTTCGGTATTCATTTCACCCTTACCTTTTTAGGAAGGTGGCTGCTGCTGCGCAAAATAAAAAGACAGTTATTGAAAGGCGAGGTCTATTTTAATACGCTGATGGCGGGCAGCCAGGATAATGCCAGCCGCATTTTTAAGGAAACAGAAAAAAGCCTGCTTGATGGTGGTTACCGTTATACCGGATTCATCACCCCGGACAGCAATGGCAAACCAACTATTCAAAAACTGATACCCAAACTGGGCTCTCTTGATGATCTTGAAAAAATAATTGACACTCATGATATAAAACTGGTAGTGCTGGCCATGGAAAAAACAGAACAGGCACTGGTTGAGAACATGATCAACAGGCTTAGTGAAAAAGATGTGGAAGTAAAAATACAACCAAATACACTGGACATATTGGCGGGTTCTGTAAAAACGAGCAATGTAATGGGTGCGGCACTTATTGATCTGCAAACCGGGTTGATGCCGGAATGGCAGCAAAATATAAAACGGCTGATCGACATTACCGTAGCCATATTCGCCCTTATCCTCTTATCTCCTTTAATGCTTTATGCCGCACTTCGGGTAAAATTCTCTTCTTCAGGCCCGGTCTTTTATTCACAGGAAAGGATTGGCTACAAAGGCAAGCCCTTCCTGATGTATAAGTTCCGTTCTATGATCCATCATGCAGAAAAAGAAGGCCCGGCCCTGTCATCTGAAAATGATCCACGCATCACCCGTTGGGGCAGAGTAATTCGCAAGTGGCGGATAGATGAACTGCCACAGCTCTGGAATATATTGGTCGGTGAAATGAGCCTGGTGGGCCCAAGACCGGAACGACGGTTTTATATTGACCAGGTCATCTCCCGAAATCCTTTTTATAAATACCTGCTTAAAGTAAAACCAGGGCTTTCCAGCTGGGGCATGGTGCAATTTGGCTATGCTGAAAATGTGGATGAAATGGTGGAACGAAGCAAATTCGACTTACTGTATATCGAAAATATATCATTGGCCCTCGACTTTAAGATAATGATCCATACACTAAGGATCATTTTTAAAGGGAAGGGAAAGTAATACTGCTGGTAATTGACAGTTCGCATTTGTCAGTTAATCTTTAAATTTGAAAAACTTTCTCCCATTGAAGAAACTAATTTTATTATGGCTCGCAGCTCAAAGCTCATGGTTTGCGGCTTCTTCCCAATACTGGCAACAACAGGTCAACTACACGATTGATGTTTCGCTGAATGATAAAGAACATACGCTTACCGGTTTTGAAAGAATAGAATACTTCAACCACTCTCCTGATACACTAAAATTTATTTGGTTTCATCTTTGGCCCAATGCCTATAAAAATGATAAAACTGCTTTCACAGATCAGCAGCTTGAAAATGGCAATACCAAATTCTATTTCTCAGGCAAGGAGGATAAAGGTTACATCAATAGACTGGATTTTAAAGTAAATAACAGTACCGCAACGGCAGAGGATCACCCGGAGCATATTGATATTATAAAAGTTATTTTGCCAACGCCACTGGCTCCCGGGCAAAAGGCAACCATTACCACTCCGTTTCATGTAAAGCTGCCGTATAATTTTTCCCGCGGCGGACATGACGGACAGAGTTACCAGGTAACACAATGGTACCCCAAGCCGGCAGTGTATGACAAGAACGGCTGGCACCCGATGCCCTACCTGGACCAGGGCGAATTCTACAGTGAGTTTGGCAGCTTTGATGTAACTATCAGCCTCCCCAAAAACTATGTGGTGGCTGCGACGGGTGAATTGCAAAATACAGAAGAAAAAGAATGGTTGAAATCGAGGGCCTCTTATTCCTGGGAACCTGTGAAGCAAAAAGAAAAAAATGCAACCGGGCAGTACAGAACCACTTACCAACTGTTTCCTGAATCTGCCGGAGAAAGCAAAACACTTCAATATAAACAAACCAATATACACGACTTTGCGTGGTTTGCAGATAAACGATTTATTGTTAATTATGATACCTGTCGTCTTGCTTCCGGCAAAGTGATTGATGTTTATACTTTTTATACTTCAAAGGAAAAAAACACATGGGATAAATCAGTTGGCTATAGCAAGGATGCTATCCGGCATTATTCTGGCCTGGTGGGAGAATACCCCTACTCAATTGTTCAGGCAGTACTGGGCCCGGACAGTTTTGGTGGCGGAATGGAATACCCAACCATCACGGTACTTTCTCCTGGCAGCAACAGCCGTACCTTAAACAACACCATCGCACATGAGATTGGGCACAACTGGTTTTATGGCATACTGGGAACCAATGAACGCAAACACCCCTGGATGGATGAAGGGATCAATTCATACTATGAAATTAAATACCGCCAGAAAAAAGATGATCACTATACCAACCGTACCGAACAGAGCCTGTTAGAAACGCTTATCGCAGGGAAAAAAGACCAGCCAATAGAAACTTCCTCTGAAAAGTTTACAGAACCTAATTATGCATTGGTGGCCTATTACAAAACTTCGCAGTGGATGAAATGGCTGGAATCTTATTTGGGAACTGAAACATTCAACAAAGCCATGCAGGAATATTACCGGCAATGGCAATTCAAACATCCGCAACCGGAAGATCTTAAGAAAGTGCTTGAATCAGTATGTGGCAAAAACCTTGACTCGGCTTTTGCGTTATTAACCCAAAAAGGAAACCTGCCCAATGTAGTCAAAAAAGGGATCCGGGTGCAAGAGCCTGTAAGTATGTTTACGAGCTCCCTACTAGGCGGCAATGGCGATAAGCAATCCGTAATCACTTTCTTTCCTGCTTTTGGTGTTAATAGTTACGATAAGTTTATGGTTGGTATTGGCGTTACTAACCTGCGCCTGCCGCCAAACCGTTTCCAGTTTTTTATAGCCCCAATGTATGCTACCGGTTCTAAGAATTTTACGGGTATTGGTTTTGTTAATTTAAGTTTCTATCCCAAAAGGGTTTTCAGCAAGATAGATCTTGGTGTAAGCGGTTCTTCTTTTACGGTTGACAAATTTGTGGATACCGACGGCAATAAAAATTATCTTGGCTTCAGCAAGATAGTGCCTGGTATCCGGTTGACATTGAACCAAAAAAATCCCCGAAGCAGCTTTCATCGTTATGTTCAATTCAAAAGTTTTTTGATCAATGAAGATGGTTTAAGCTTTTACCGGGACACTGCCATTTCGGGAACTGATACCATCATTTCAACCAAATACAGAAACGTTACCAAAAACCGTACACTGCATCAACTGAAGTTAGTGATTGAAAACAACCGGGCCTTGTATCCATACCGGGGGGAGTTAAAAATTGAACAAGGTAAAGACTTTGTCCGGGCGGCTTTTACAGGAAAATATTTCTTTAACTATCCAAAAGGGGGTGGCCTTGATGTTCGTTTTTTTGCAGGGAAGTTCTTTTATACTGCTTCAAAGACCTTTACAACACAATTTGCCACAGACCGGTATCATTTAAACATGACGGGCCCGAATGGTTATGAAGATTATACCTACAGCGATTATTTTATTGGACGCAATAAATTTGAAGGGGCTACCAGTCAGCAACTGATGGTTAGAGATGGAGGATTTAAGGTACGGACAGAATTACTGGCTGACAAGATTGGCAAGACCGATGACTGGCTGATTGCCGCTAACTTCAGTACAACTATCCCATCATCCATCAACCCGCTAAGTTTATTTCCGGTTAAGATCCCATTGAAACTATTTTTTGATATCGGCACCTATGCGGAAACCTGGAAGCCAAATTCTGGCTTGGACCATTTTATTTTTGATGCCGGGATTCACATTCCACTGCTGAAAGAAACGGTGAACATTTACCTGCCATTGATTTACAGCAAGGTCTATAAGGATTATATCCAATCCACACTTCCTAAAAAAGGACGAATATGGAAAACGATCTCTTTTTCTATTGATATTTCTAATTTCAGCTTCCGCAAGATTGACCGCAATCTCGATTTCTGATGACTGAACCGTTCAACATACAATATCTCACTAACAAACAAATTGACAAGAACCGATGGGATCGTTGTATCAACACAGCCGGTAATGGCCTGATCTATGCTTACTCCTTTTACCTTGATGCCATGTCCAAAAACTGGGATGCATTGGTACTGAATGACTATGAAACTGTAATGCCGTTGACCTGGAATAAAAAATATGGCATCCGCTATTTATACCAGCCCTTTCTTACTGCTCAATTGGGGATTTTTGGAAATACAATTACCGAAGAACTGGTTGGCTCATTTATACAGCAAGCCCGAAAACATTTCCGGTTCATTGAAATATCAATGAATAGCAGGAATAATACAAGCAGTCCATCCGGTTTTACCACACCCAGAAGTAATTACATTCTTGACCTCAGCAAATCCTATCAAACCCTTTACGATGGATACAATGAGAACATTCAGCGCAACATAAAAAAAGCAATGCAGCTTGGATGTTCCATACAAAAAGATTTTGATGTGGAAAAAGTGATCGAACTGGCCGTTGCACAAATGAAACAACAAGGAAATGAAACTGGTGAGAATGTGGCTCATTTCAGAAAACTATACCAGTTTCTTCATGAAAAGCAAATGGCCGCCACCTATGGAATTGTAAATGGGCAACAGGAATTGCTGGCTTCCTGTGTTTTCTTTTTTTCGCACAACAGAGCCTACTATATTTTGGTGGGCAATCATCCCAATGGGAAAAATACAGGTGCCTCTCCTGCACTCATTGATACGTTCATAAAAGATAATGCCGGTAAAAATATGCTGCTCGATTTTGAAGGTTCCGACATTCCCAGCCTTGCCCAATTTTACAGCAGCTTTGGAGCAAGGAAAGAAATTTATCCTGCGCTAAAAATCAACGATCTGCCTTTTTATTTGAAATGGATGAAGAGATGAGGCCTGAAGCCGGAGGCAGGAAGTCAGATATCTGATATCAGGCATTAACCTCCTGCTCTTGCAACACTTTCTCTGCAATTAGTAAATCCACTGGCATCGTTATTTTAATATTCGTTTCCTCTCCTTCTACCAATGATACCTTTATACCAAATGCTTCTGCCACACTGGCTTCGTCTGTAAACGTGTCTTTGTAGTCGATCTGGAAAGCTGGTATTAATATCTTGCTGTGAAATGTTTGCGGAGTTTGAACAAGCATCACTTTACTCCTGTCAAAAGCTTCATTACCATCATCATTCACCAGGCGGATGCTGTCCTTTGATGCGATGGCTGGTATCGCCGTACCTGTTTCCACTGCTTGCGTATAGCACCGGTGAACCAGGTCTTTTGTCAATAAGCAACGAACTCCATCATGCACAAATATGACTGACTCCCCTTCCACAAGTTGCAACCCATTTTTTACAGATTGAAAACGGGTATCACCCCCTGCAGTAATGCGTACCCTGTTCTTATCAAAATACGCATCAATGATCTCCTGTCCCATATCCGTATAGTCCACGGGCAACACCAATATCACCTGCAGATCATCGAATGAATCGAGAAAGGTCCGAATCGTGTAATACAATACCGGCTTACCCCTGAGCAACATGAACTGTTTGGGCAGGGTTCCACCCATTCTTGACCCCGTTCCACCTGCTACTATGATCGCATATTTCTGCATTATGTATTTCTATTTATAGATCGCCGTTTCACTCCTGCCATCACTACATCGCATCCCCCTGTACATACCATCACTATTAAACACCATAGCCACATTTCCTTTTGCATCCGCACCAATCATTCCTCCTTCACCATCAAGCTTCATTAGTTTATCATGAACTACTACGTTCATTGCTTCTTCCAATGAAAGACCTTTGTATTCCACCAGGCAACTTACATCATAAGCAGTGACTGCACGTATAAATGGTTCACCATGCCCGGTACAGCTGATGGCGCAGGTCTTATTATTGGCATATGTTCCTGCACCAATTATAGGGCTGTCTCCCACCCTCCCGTACTGCTTATTTGTCATACCACCAGTACTGGTGGCAGCAGCGATATTGCCCTTCATATCCAAAGCCACGGCGCCAACGGTACCAAATTTTTTTTCATCTGTTTTAGTGCTGGTGGAGGGAGGAATAACCACATTATGATCTAATGCTGTTTCATCAGAGCCCTGCATTTGCTTCCACTGTTCATACCTGAAGTTGGAAAAGAAATACTCATCAGGTTCAGTTTTAATTCCATTCAGTAAAGCAAAATCATAGGCTCCTTGCCCGTTCAGCATTACATGAGGGCTCTTTGTCATTATAGCATAAGCCAGTTCCACCGGGTTCTTTATCCTACGAACCGCAGCCACTGCACCAGCCATCAGGTTGCTGCCATCCATGATGGATGCATCCATCTCCTGGGTACCGTCTTTCCCAAAGACCGAACCCCTGCCGGCATTGAACAAAATATTATCCTCCAGGGAGCATACGGCCGCCCTCACTGCATCAACAGCGGAATGCCCTTTTTCAAGCAGTATATATCCAGCTGCCAATGCCTCTTCCAGCGCATTTTTGTAGGCAATTTCCTTTTCCGGGGTCATATCTTTCTTCAGGATAGTGCCGGCGCCGCCATGAATTGCTATAGTAAATGTTGACATACGGGCTAGTGGGTATTAAATAACAAACGAAATTAGGTATTTTGTTCCCGAAAAAGATACCATTTGATACTAAAGAGAAAACTGTCAGGAGCAGATATCCTGCTGATAGCGGCAAACCTTTTACCTGTGTATGGGGTCTGGTTTCTGAACTGGCATCCCACAGAGGCCTTTATCGTTTACGCATTAGAAACACTTATTGTTGGTATCATTACCATCCTCAAAATGCTGGTAATTACTTTTGTAAGGAAAAAGGATGATTGGTATTCTAACGGTACCACCACCCGTCAAAGCGGTTTCTTTTTCATTCTCTTCTTTATACTGCATTTTGGCCTGTTCGCACTGGTTCAAACAACCATTTTTTCCCAGACGGCAAATATTGCACCACCGGGCAGCGGGCTTTTTCATTTCTTTTTCAACTGGTACCAGTATGTCAATAAAGATATTGCATTAATGCTGGGCAGCTTTATCATTGGCTATCTTTCAAAAAACTTTGTACCATTTATCATCAATGGTGAATATAAAACCGTCCCGCTGATGCTGGTGATGTTTCAACCGTATGGCCGAATTGTTATTCAGCAATTCACTGTAATACTTGGGAGTATGTTTCTTGCATTGGGTGCAGGTAAAGCATTTATCCTGGTGTTTGCACTCATCAAGATATTTTTTGACCTCGTTATTGATTACAACGGGATATTGAAAAAGGCGGTGAAAGAAATGAAAAAGGATTCAACCAAGGAGTAGTTCACACTCCTGCAGCAGTTTTTCTTTACTGATAGCCACCGTTCCTACTTCCTCACACACCACACCACCTGCAATGTTTGCAACTTCGGCCATCAGGCGCACATTTTTGGTGGCTGCATACACCAATGCGGCTACTGCGATCACCGTATCACCGGCACCGGATACATCGGCCACATTTCGTATATGAGAAGGAATGATCATTGCATCTCCGTCCTGCTGGTAAAAAACGCCTTTCTCTGATAATGTAATAAATGAGATGCGATGCTGCAACATTTTTTCCAATTCACCGTGAATGGAACCCAACTGCCGCAAGCCGATATCATCCACCAGCAGGTTCAAGGCTTCCTTTACTTCCTTCAGGTTAGGCTTGAAAATATCTGCGCCTTTATAAGAGAAGAAATTTTTCTTTTTGGGATCTACTGCTGTTACGATGCCGTTGGCTTTGCATAAAGCAATGACCTCGCTGATAAGAGCTGGTGTCAATACGCCTTTATTATAATCTTCGAAAATGATAACATCTGGTTTTGAAGCCGCTATGAAAGCCCTGAGCTTACTTAATAAAGCATTCGCTTCATCATCGGTAATAGTTGTGGTGATCTCTGTATCCAGCCGCATCATCTGCTGGTTGCGGCTAATGACCCTCGTTTTGCTTGTGGTGATCCGCTTATCGCTTTTGATCAGTCCTGAAGTATCCAAACCAGTATCTTGTAAAAGTTGTTCCAGAAATTTCCCTTCTCCATCATTCCCCAGTATGGACAGAACTGTTACCTGCGCACCAAGGGATTTACAATTCAATGCCACGTTACCAGCCCCTCCGATGCGGTATTCCTTTTTATCGATCAGCACCACCGGCACAGGTGCCTCTGGTGAAATACGGTCCACTTTTCCCCACATATAGGTATCCAGCATCAGGTCGCCAATCACAACCACCTTTAGCGAAGTGAAAGAGTTGAACAGTTTTTTAAAATCTTCCATACCTCAAAATAAGGGATTATTTGCCGGAACTGAAATACACCAAAAAAAATCCCCCGAAACCGGAGGACAGTAGCTCTGAAAGCTCATTTTCCCTTACTTATCTTTTTTACCCGGCGGATAAGATACATTCAGTCCTTTTATTACGTCCAGCGTGATGTTCATTGCTGTATCCTTATAGTAAAACAACCCGGGTTCGTAAGACATGATATAGGTGTACTTTTTTTCCTTGTTGTACTCTTTAATGAAATTCTCAATATTCTTTTTTACTTCGTTTTCCCTGCGGGTCTTAAAGTCAAAATATTCCTGGTCCAGTTGCTGCTTTCTTACCTTAATATCATCATCCATTTTTTTTAATTCGTTGGATGCTCCTTCCATTTCTGCCTGGGTCAAAGTGCCGTTTGCCTGCTTACTCTCGTAATAAGCATAACGCTGCTGCAGGTTCTTCGCCATCCTTTCAATCTCATACGTTATCTGGGATTCCTTCTTGGTCAATTCAATTTTTACTTCCTTGACCATCTCAAAATTATTGGCCACAGAATCCATTTCGAAATAGGCTAACTTGAATGGTGTATTGACAGATACCGGGTCCTTCCCAGCAGTTTTACCGTTATTGCTATTGCCCTTTTTAGAACTGAATTGATTAATCAGCAGGTATCCGGCTGCAAGGGTCAGTATAACGTTCCAAATAAGTAATCCATTTTTCATTCAGCGTCTTTTAAACAAAATTAAACAGTAACAGGCGGCAAATATAAGCATCAGCAGGGATTAACGGTTTATTAGGGATTTCGAAGCCAGTCAGATAAACATAAAAATTATTAGCGAAAACAATTGAGGAGTAAGAAACTTCTTACTCCTCAATACTATCATCAGTGAAATCCATTTACTTTATCCTTACAAATCCGTGATTATTATTCCTCCTCATCAAATGCCATTGCCTCACGGGTGGTTTGCAACAGTTCATATTCTTCCTTGCTGCCCACGATCATGCTTTCAAACTCCCTTAGTCCCGTACCAGCTGGTATAGGATGACCGG
>JBEBIF010000622.1:0-1654 GCA_040080515.1 Chitinophagaceae bacterium
GCCCTTGGCCCTTCATCAGTATCTACTATATAATTTCTTTTTTGCTTTTTTCCTTTGGCATCCAGGTAAGTTTCTTCCACATTGATCGGAAGAATACCGGGTTTGAAATGGCCGTTTTGTATAGCAGCAATTGCTTTCTGATGTGAGTTGTATGAGAATTCATCCTGGGCTTCCCGGCTGATGCTGTAATCTTTTGCCACTGCTTCTGCAGTTAATCCCATGCTCAGGTAATAATCAGGATCGTCCTTAGCAATATTGTAGGAAGGAACCGTTTTCCATCCGGCAGTAGGCACCAGGCTCATACTTTCAGTTCCGCCGGCAATGATACACTCAGCCATACCCATCCTGATCTTGGCGGTAGCCATAGCAATGGTCTCCAGGCCGGAGGCACAATAGCGGTTTACCGTTACACCAGGCACATCAAACCCCAATGCACGGGCAGAAATGATACGGCCAAACTGCAGGCCTTGTTCCGCTTCGGGCACGGCATTGCCAACTATTACATCATCCACTCTTGTAGGATCGAGTTGAGGCACAGTGGCCATCACTCCCCTTATCACTTCAATTGCCAGGTCATCCGGCCGGTAAAAGCGAAAACCTCCCCGTTTGGCTTTACCAACAGCAGTACGGTAGCCGGCGATTATATATGCTTCTTGCATCATAAAAATTTAAAGGTTGTTTATGCAACTTTCTATACCAAAATTAAAGGATTCAATGTTTGGGAAAAAAAGTTTTTGCCGGGATAGCCGGATAGGGTTTCTTTGACAAAATTGGTAGTGAAAAGAGCCATTTTATTATCCTGAATTACTCAACGAGGCAGTTATCAACAAATTAGCTACTTATAATTAAATCGGAGCAAACTAATCATGTACAGCTTCATCCGCAGAATTCTCTTTTTCTTCCCTCCTGAATGGGTGCACTATTTCTCGATGAATTGTTTGAAGCTTTTATGCAGCATTGGTTTTAAAAAAATGCTTACAGGTTTATACCAATCCAAAGCCGATAGCCAATTTTCCTTATTCAATATTCAATTCCCTAATAAAGTAGGCCTCGGTGCCGGCTTTGATAAAAATGCTAAATACCTGAAAGAACTGGAATGCCTCGGTTTTGGTTTTGTGGAAATAGGAACAGTAACCCCGCTGCCACAAGCCGGAAATGAAAAACCACGGTTATTCCGCTTACCAAAAGATAAAGCGCTGATCAACCGGATGGGATTTAATAATGAGGGAGTAAAAGTGGTTGCTAAGAGATTAAAAGAGTGGAAAGAGAAAAAGAGAGACTCCGGGTTGGTCATTGGTGGTAATATTGGCAAGAATAAAGCGACTCCCAACGAAGATGCCTGGAAAGATTACGAGATATGCTTTAAAGAATTGCATCCCTACGTAGATTACTTTGTAGTGAATGTAAGTTCCCCCAACACACCGGGCCTTCGGGAGCTACAGGAAAAAGACTCGCTCCGCAAGATTCTATCTCACCTGCAAACGATCAATGCCACACAAAGCCAGCCCAAACCTTTTTTGCTAAAGATCGCACCAGACCTTGCGCAAGAACAAATAGATGATGTGATAGACCTTGCATTGGAAATAAACTTAGATGGGTTAGTTGCCACCAACACAACCATCAGCCGGGAAGGTCTCGTAACTCAAAACTCAAA
>JBEBIF010000623.1:0-1632 GCA_040080515.1 Chitinophagaceae bacterium
GTTTAATACATTGGTGGAAATAGACAGTAACCTGCATATTGTACCATCATTAGCAAAAAGCTGGGATATTTCTGCTGACCGTACCATGTACACTTTTCATTTAAGAACGGATGTGCTTTTCCATAATGACGAAGCTTTTGAAGGAAACATTGGCCGCAGGATGACGGCTGCAGATGTGAAGTATAGTTTATCCCGTATCATCAGCAAGGAAGTAGCCAGCCCGGGTTCCTGGATATTTAACCGGAAGGTGGATAGCATCCAGCCTTTTACAGTAATTGATGATTCTACGTTCCAGGTAAAATTATTAAGACCTTATAATCCGATCCTGGGAATTCTTTCCATGCAGTATTGTTCTGTAGTGGCAAAAGAAGCCGTGGAAAAATATGGAACTGATTTTCGCCGCCACCCGGTAGGCACAGGGCCTTTTCAGTTTGTGGCATGGGAAGAAGGGCAGGCCCTGGTGCTGAAAAAGAATGAGCACTACTTTGAAAAAGATACTGCCGGTAACCGGCTTCCTTACCTGGATGGAATAAAAGTTTCTTTCTATGACAGCAAAGCGACGGAATTTTTATTATTCCGGCAAAAGGAACTGGAATTTATAAATGATATAGAAGCCTCCTTTAAAGATGAAGTGCTGACCAAGAAAGGAACGCTGCGCCAAAACTGGCAGGGGAAGATCATACTGAATACCAGTCCCTATCTTAACATCGAGTACCTGGGCATATTGGTGGACTCAGCAAATAAACTGCTTCTCAACTCTCCGTTGCGGGTGAAAAAGATCAGGCAGGCGATCAATTTTGGGTTTGACAGGCGTAAGATGGTATTGTACCTGCGAAACTCTGCCGGCACTCCTGCAGAATCCGGGTTTGTGCCAATGGGATTGCCTTCCTTTGATTCATCCATTGTAAAAGGATATAATTATGACCCGGCCAGATCAAAACAATTATTATCCGAAGACGGCTACCCGGATGGAAAGGGCTTGCCTCAAATAAAACTGCTGACGATCGCCATCTATGCTGATATGGCCAATTTTATTGCCAAGCAACTGGAAGAATCCGGTATCCCTGTACAGGTGGAAGTGATGCAGAAGTCATTGCTGCTGGATATGACCTCTAACTCAAGGGCAGCTTTTTTTCGTGGCAGCTGGATCGCCGATTATCCCGATGCAGAAAATTATCTTTCTGTGTTTTATTCAAAAAACCCGGCGCCGCCTAATTATACCCGTTATAAAAGTGCGGCATTTGATGAACTGTTTGAAAAAGCCATTGCCGAAACCAATGATTCGCTGCGGTACATTCTTTACCGCCAGGCAGACCAGGTAATGATGAATGATGCGCCGGTGGTACCGCTTTGGTATGATAAGGTCATACACCTGGTGCAGCCTTATGTAAAAGGGTTTTCTCCCAACGCATTAAACCTGCTGGAACTGAGAAGAGCAAGAATTGAAAAATGATAACAGCTTATTTCAGCAACAGGATCTTTTTGTCAACAATGGCCAGCATCTCGTAGATGGTCGGGTTTAGTTTTTCCGGGTGGTCAGCAATATAGGTATCTGGTGTGGGTTCTCCGTAGGTGGTGGTCCGTTGGGGCTCAACCTTTTTAGACAGTTGCCACACTTCATTGGTATCAACC
>JBEBIF010000624.1:0-1652 GCA_040080515.1 Chitinophagaceae bacterium
GATAATGTTACAATAAGGTTTTTCCTTGATCTGTAATGCAACGGATATTGGGCTGAAATGATCTTTTTTAATAAAACATAGTATTTTTCATTCGAAGGGGCTTCATATTGAATGAAGTTAGCTGCATGATCCAAATAAGGATGTTTATTTATTACTTCATCAACCAGATCTGATTTTAAAACTGTTGTATGTCCTTCGCTTTTTCTAATACAATAATCTGCCACAGTAATAGCTTCTTCATAATCGATGGTTTAGGGTGGTACGAAGAAGGCGGTAGAAAAGTTACAGTTCAAGAAAATATTTCTGCCGTATATTTGTATCCAGTTCAGGGCCTTTCACCAAAGGCTTTGATATTCAGCGTTTCCCGGGGTGTTCCGCTTAGTGCGGGGCTGAGATCATACCCGTAGAACCTGGTCAGGGTAATGCCTGCGAAGGGAAGGAGGACCAATCGTTTCTGTCCTTTCTCAACAGCGTTTCCCTCTTATTTTTTAACCTGCCTGTCGGCAGACAGGTCTGTAAATTTTTAAAAAATGAAGAGGATTATTTTTTGCGGCTGCTTACTGTATTCAACAACCGCATCCATGGCGCAAAAAGAGCCGCCTGTAAAAGACAGCTTTTATTTATTGGCACCTGTAGAAGTAAGGGCTGTTCGTGCCAGTGAAAATGCACCGTTCACCAAAACCAATTTCTCCAAAAAAGAGATTGCGGCTTCTAACCTGGGGCAAGACATCCCTTTTTTACTAACCCACACTCCCTCTGTTGTCATTAATTCTGATGCAGGAAATGGTGTAGGCTACACCGGCATCCGCATCCGCGGCACTGATGCCACAAGAATTAATGTGACCCTGAATGGCATTCCATACAATGACGCAGAAAGCCAGGGTACTTTTTTTGTGGACCTGCCCGATTTTTCATCCTCAACCGGCAGCATACAAATACAAAGAGGTGTAGGGTCTTCTTCCAATGGCGCCGGGGCTTTTGGAGGCAGCATCAATTTCAGCACTAATGAAGTGAACCCGGATGCCTATGCAGAGATCAATAACAGTTATGGCTCCTTCAACACCTGGAAGCATACGGTAAAAGCCGGCTCTGGCCTGGTAAATGGTTTTACTACTGAACTTCGGCTTTCCCGCATCAGCAGCGATGGGTTTATAGACAGGGCCTGCAGCAAACTCAGTTCTTTTCATTTTACCACCGCTTATACGGCCGCAAGATCCTCAGTAAGAGTGAATGTATTTTCAGGAAAAGAAAAAACCTACCAGGCCTGGTATGGAGTGAGTGAAGCCGATCTGAAAAGCGGTAACCGCACCATTAACTATGCCGGCACAGAAAAGCCGGGTGAGCCTTATGAGAATGAAACTGATAACTACACCCAAACACATTACCAGCTATTCTTTAATCATATCCTGACTAAAAAGATCAGTTTCAACACCGCCCTGTTCCTCACAAAAGGAAAAGGATACTATGAGCAATACAAAGCTGAAGAAGAATATGCACAATATGGAATGCCTGACCCACCTTCAACAGGTTTACCCATTACTACCTCCGACATGATACGGCAGCTCTGGCTGGATAATGATTTCTACGGCTCTATTTTTTCCTTTCAATACAAGCATAACAAAACACAAGCTACACTCGGTGGCGGGTACACC
>JBEBIF010000625.1:0-1647 GCA_040080515.1 Chitinophagaceae bacterium
AGACAGTATTTGGCTTGCTGGGGCCCAACGGTGCCGGCAAAACAACATTGATCCGGATGATCACCGGTATCTTTTATCCTGACCAGGGAAATATCATATTTGATGGTAAGAAGTTTGACCCGGTCAATGATGTAGGGCATATCGGTTATATGCCGGAAGAAAGAGGATTGTATAAAAAAATGAAGATCGGGGAACAAACAATGTACCTGGCCCAGTTAAAAGGGCTGAGTAAAAAGGATGCACAGGCAAAGATCAAACAGTGGTTCATCAAATTTGAAATGGAAAGCTGGTGGAATAAAAAGGTGGAAGACCTCTCGAAAGGGATGAGCCAGAAACTACAGTTTGTTACTACCGTTTTGCATGAACCCAAGCTGATCATCCTGGATGAACCTTTCAGCGGTCTTGACCCAGTGAACAGTAACCTGATAAAAGATGAGATATTCAACCTGGCCAGGAACGGGGCCACTATCATCTTCAGCACTCACCGGATGGAACAGGTGGAAGAGATATGCGACCATATCGCACTGGTAAATAAAGGAAGTAAGATACTTGACGGCACTGTAAAACAGGTGAAACAGGATTTTAAAGAAAACTTGTTCAGCATAGGTGCAGAACAGATGCCCGTACTGAACGGAAATGCCCCATTTGAACTGGTGGGAACAAAAGGCACCTCACATATCGTGAAAATAAAAGAAAGCAGCCGTCCGAATGATGTATTACAATACCTGCTGAACCAGGGCGTGGCCATTCATTCATTCCACGAAATACTGCCTTCATTGAACGATATATTTATCAAACTGGTGGAGGGAACCCCTACCGCCCGGCAATTTCAGAAAGTATAACCTTACCAAAACCAACTAAATAATCTCTTATGCATAAGATCTGGCTCATTATAAAACGGGAATACCTGACCCGGGTACGGAAAAAGACGTTTATCATTTCCACCTTACTCTTCCCATTGCTGTATTTAGCACTGATTTTCGGAATGGGCTTTATCGCAGAGAAAAGCAAGCAATCACTTCATGTAGCCGTTATCGATTCGTCCGGATATTTTACCAGGCAAGTACTGGTCAATCAAAATATGGCAGATAACAGCTCCACGCTGGACCTGGTACAAAAGGATAGTGTGGGGAATGTGCTGGCAGATTATAAAGCTGCAGGTTACGATGGATATATTGTAATTCCCGCCATCGACTATCAGGCAAAAAAAACAGATTCGTTATTATTCAAGGCAAATAAATCGTACGGCTCTGCTGCCACGGCTGCGGTAGAAGCAAAGCTAAACCGCATCTGGGATGAGATAAAAAATGAAAAGCTTGGGATAGATAATGATAAAAGAGAAATCCTTACCCTTAGCCGTATCAGTATTTCATCGAGCAATTTAAAAGATGTGAAAGCCAATGCCAAAACAGCGGAAGGCATCGCCTTTGTGAGCGGCTTACTGATATACCTGATACTGCTTATATATGGCTCACAGGTAATGATGGGGGTAATGGAAGAAAAAAATAATCGTATTGCCGAGATCATCGTATCGTCTGTAAAACCATTTCAGATGATGCTGGGAAAGATACTGGGCATCGGGTTAGTGGCCCTTACCCAGTTCTTATTATGGATAACATTTGTATTGATCGTATATAATGTTGGAAA
>JBEBIF010000150.1:0-7733 GCA_040080515.1 Chitinophagaceae bacterium
GACAGGCAATTGCCGTTTTCATCAGCAATGAACCGGATTTCCATACTATCTGTACTGTTTTCAGCACCTGTATTCTCAATGATGCGCCACATTTTCTCCGGTTTTCCGGCTGAGTTATAAGTCCAGTAGTGGGTTTCTTTATGGTTAAAATCGCTGGTGGAATCACCGACGAGGTTTTCAATCCTGCTTACCCGGCCTGCAGCATCATAAGAATAGGTGGTAGTGCTTTGTATGTCGAGAGAGGAATCAATGATACTGATCACCCGTCCCTTGTCATCAAACCGGGAATACACCACCGTCTTATTAAAGTTGACTATCGAAGAACTTTTGAGTGCTTTTCCATTTTCTTTTACTTCCAGGAATTCAGAAAAATCGGTTGCCTTTACACCGTTGTTGTCATAGCCCGTGGCAGTAACGGTCCTTACTTTATTGGCAGTGTAATTTTTTAACTGCTGGTTAGTTTCCACGGTGCCGATAATATCATTGTAGTAATATTGAGCCTGCAGTGATGAAGCTACAAGAAGATAAATAGGCAGCAAAAGGATTTTCATTGTGTTGATATTGTTTTTACCCAGTCAAAGTTACCTTATAGTCTTATGAAATACAAATGCATCTGTTTACAGCATACCCGCTATCAGCAGTAGGGGTAACGCTTTCCCTGCCAGTATATTTTACAGGCACCCGGGTATTCAGTGTTTAGTGACGAAAAAGAAAGCTTTTATGTATTTTTTGTACTTATTTTTAAGTAAAATTTTAACGTGTCGCATATTCCACAAAGAAAAGAAAGGGACTGCCTTAATTGTGGTACCATCGTACAGGGGAAGTATTGCCAGAATTGCGGCCAGGAAAATGTGGTGACGCATGAAACCTTCTGGCACATGGTGACACATTTTTTCTACGACATCACCCACTTCGACACTAATTTTTTCAGCACTGTAAAATACTTGCTCTTCAAGCCCGGCTTTCTGTCTAATGAGTACAATAAGGGCAAACGGGCCAGCTACCTCCATCCTATAAAAATGTATGTATTCACTTCAGCTATTTTCTTTTTGTTGTTCTTTAGCTTTTTTGGGCCCAACCTCAATACAGCTAATACTGGTGACAACCCGCTGACAAGCAAGGAAAGGGCAGCCTTTATCCGGCAATTGCAGCAAGAACTGCAAAAGGATTCAGGGAATATTAACCTGAAGAACAAGCTGGCCCTTTTTCTCGATACCAGCAAAGTTGTGACAAGCAGTGACCTGGTAAAAGATTCTGTTAAGAAAGAAGAGGGGGTTAAAATTACTTTTGGAGATTCTGATTATATGAGCTGGGAACAATATGACTCCCTTCAGAAATTGCTGCCATCTTCTGATCGGGATGGCTGGGTGGTGCGCAGGCTTCAAAAATTACAGATCAACCTGGAGACGGCCTACCGCAAAGACCCGAATGGTACTATAAAACACTTTGTCAACACTCTGTTGCACAAGCTACCTTATATGCTTTTTATATCACTGCCCCTGTTTGCATTGATACTGCAATTGGTGTATATACGCCGCAAACAATTTTTTTATGCTGATCACGGAGTCTTTACACTCCATCTGTATATTTTTTCTTTTATACTCTTATTGACGGTTTTTAGTATTGATAAACTGGAGGATGCGACAAAGTGGGGTTCCCTCGAATTCGTACAGGCGCTGCTGTTCCTGTTATTGTTTTTCTACTTGTACAAGGCCATGCGAAAGTTTTACGGACAGCGGAGAGGGAAAACTTTTCTGAAGTTTCTGCTTGTTGCTATCTTGTCCTTAGTCATGATGCTGGTATTGTTTACCATCTTTATTTTCTTTTCAGCTGCTTCAATTTAATTTCTGATTATGGATACTACAACAGGTGCTGCTTTTTTTCGACTGGTGACCATTATGAACGACCTGCGGGAAAAATGCCCCTGGGATAAAAAGCAAACTATTCAAACGCTCCGGCAATTGACCATAGAGGAGACCTATGAACTGGCGGATGCTATTACAGAAGCCGATTGGAAGGGCATACGGGAAGAGTTGGGCGACCTGTTGCTCCACATTGTTTTCTATGCGAAGATCGGCAGTGAACAAAAACAGTTTGAACTTGAAGAAGTGATAAACGGTATTTGTGAAAAACTGATTGCCCGGCATCCGCACATTTATGGCGATGTAGAAGTAAAGGATGATGAAGATGTGAAAAGGAATTGGGAAAAACTGAAACTAAAGGAAGGAAAAACATCTGTGATTGGGGGAGTACCTAAATCGTTGCCGGCCATGGTAAAAGCAATGCGCCTGCAGGAGAAAGCAAAACAAGTGGGTTTTGAATGGGATAATAAGGAGCAAGTTTGGGAAAAGGTGGAAGAAGAAATGGGAGAGTTGCAAACGGCTATAACCAGCCTTACAACAGCAGCCGACGAGGAAGATAAAGCGAAGATTCAGACAGATATTGAAGATGAATTGGGTGATGTACTGTTCTCCCTGATCAATTATGCACGGTTTTTGCGGGTGGATGCCGAAAATGCATTGGAACGGACTAATAAAAAATTTATCCACCGGTTTACACAGATGGAACAACAAGCCCTTCAAAGCGGAAAAAATCTAAATCAAATGACACTGCTGGAAATGGATGCCATCTGGAATTCCATAAAACAACAGCGGCACGAGTAGTGATGCCCCGTCTAAAAAATACCTCATTGCGAAATTACAGCCTGCTGCTCCTGTCAGCATTGCTTTTCGTTTTATCCTTTGTATTTAATAAGCTGTACACCAACCGGTCTTCTGTGGGCAGGGAAGTAAAACTGGCAGAAACATATATCAGGGAGCAGGAAGCAGATTTTAATAAATTTTTGAAAGATACTGTTCTTGTAAACCGGTTGCTGGTTAACCAGGAATCACTGGAACAACTTTCTGCTCTTACAGCTAAAAAGTATGGCATATTTCTTTATTCAACAGACGAATTTGGATACCGGGATATGAAATTCTGGAGTGAGCAACTGGCCGTTCCGGACCCGGAGGTGTTGGAGAAGGAAGATGGAGAATACTTCCGGCATCTTTCCAATGGCGCTTACATTGTTGTGAAAAGAACACTGGGCGACAGTTCGGCCACCCGAAAAGCCATTGCCGTTGCCATCATTTCTGTACGGTCTGAATTTTTTATTACAACAGATTATCTTCCTGAAAGATTTTCATTTAGCGACCTGGCAGAAAAAAGGGTGCGTATCAGCAAGGACAGTACAGAATTTCCGGTAAGGTCCGGATCGGGACAAACCCTGTTTTATCTCGACAAGAAAGTAACAGTGTCTGTTCCCTATAATGACCGTAAAACTATTTTACTGCGTTTTGCCGGAGTGCTGCTATTATTTCTATTTATCCATTTGCTTTCAGAATCTGAGGAAAAGAGAAAAGGTGCCTGGTGGGCCATTGGCCTGCTGACCATTATATTAGTGATGCTTAGGATGCTTACCTACTACTACCCATCCTGGTTGAATTTGCGCCAGTTTGAGTTATTCAGTCCTGTCATTTATGGCTCAAATTTAATTCAGCGATCGTTAGGAGATCTGCTGATCAATGCGATATTGTTCTGCTGGATCGTTTTATTTGCCTGGTCAAAATTGCGGCACAGAGAAGACCCTGCTACCAGGTTTCCGGGTAAATTGCGATGGCTGGTGGGTTTATTTTCCTTATGCCTTCTCATTTTCTCCACGTTTATTCTTGCTACAGTGATCCGCAGCCTGGTGGCTGATTCAAAGATTTCTTTTGATGTAACGAATTTCTTCAGCCTTAACCGCTATACGGTTTTTGGTTTTTTTGTGCTGGCCTGCCTGTCATTGTCCTATTACTATTTTTCGCAACTGCTTTTTCGACTCATCTTTCCACTGTTTACCGGGAGAAGTTACCTGATCTATTTCGCCATCGGCTTTGCCGGGCTGGCATTGCTCACCATTCGAACTGGTAATAAGGATGTTCTGTTTTACTTACCCGTATTGGTATGGTTACTGGCTTATACCTGGTTGGTAAACCGGCGTGGTGTTATTTTTAGCAAGGTACGGGTGAACATCGCCGGCATACTTTCCTGGATATTTATTTTTTCAGTTTCTATCGCTGGTATAATGCTGTCGCAAAACAGGAATGTGGAGTGGAACCGGAGAAAGTTTATAGCAGAAAAACTGGCATTGCAGACGGACCCATCCAGTGAACGATTAATGAGTATTGCGGTCAAGTATATTGACAATGATTTTCTCTACGAAAATTTTTACCGGTTCAAAAACCCGGAAAAGAATAAACAGCTGAAGGATAGCATCATTGCAGGCAATTACAGTGGTTACCTTAACAAATACGATACCCGTCTTTATGTGTATGATTCTGCGAATAAACCGCTGTACAACGAGGATCCTGCTTCTTACGAGGATCTGAACATTATACTTACTGTTCAGTCGAAACCCACAGAAACGGAGGGCTTATTTTACTACGAAACGTCGTTTGATAAATTCAATTATATCATTCGGAGGGATGTTACAGATTCAGCTGGTAAAGCAGCAGGCTACCTTTTTATCGTTTCCAACCGGAAGAGCTACAGCCAGGATGCATTGTTTCCGGAATTGTTTAAGCAAAGCCGCGGCAGCGATCCTGAAAATTCACCTATCTACTCCAATGCAGTATATACAAGCCGGCGGCTTGTTTCCCTGCCGGGTAATTATCCATTTCCCATCTGGCTCTCAGAAAGTGAAGTGCCAAAAGAAGAAATTCAACAAAAGGAAAACGGTGATTATGATGAATTATGGTACCGTGCCAGCAATGAGAAAGTGGTGGTGATAGCCAGGAAAAAAGAAACGGTCATCGAAACCATCACTCTCTTTTCTTATATCTTCTGTTCGTTCCTCTTCCTGGTGGCTTTTGTTCAACTGATATCGTTTGTATTAAAGACCGGATTCAACGGAAGACGGCTGAAGCAATTGCTGCAATTGAATATCCGCACCCAGGTGCACAGCACCATTATTTTCATCAGCATATTCTCCTTCCTGATCATTGGTGCCGCCACCATCTCTTTTTTCATCAGCCGAAACAAACAAAGTAACAGTGATAAGCTGAGCCGTACCATGAAGATAATGGTGAATGAAATGGAGAAGAAACTATCGGAGCACAACACTTTTGATGATGTAATTAAGATATACGACACCGTCGTCAATAACAGCCTTCAGGTGCTGGTAAATGATGTTTCAGACATACATGGAGTGGATGTGAATGTGTATGATCTAAAGGGGGATCTGAAAGTATCATCAGAGGCCAATGTATATACCAAAGGAGTACTAAGCAAAAAAATTGATCCGTCAGCCTTTTATCACCTTAGCCGGATGCGACAAGTGTTGCATGTGCAGGATGAAAGTATTGGCAACTTTTCTTATCTGAGCATCTACTCACCAGTACGAAATGAAGAAGGGAATGCGTATGCTTATATCAATATCCCGTATTTTACTTCCAAGCCTGAATTGCGCCAGGAGATATCGAACTTCCTGGTCACCATTATCAACCTGAATGCGTTTATTTTTCTGATCGCCGGGTTGATTGCCTTGTTCATTACCAACCGGATCACTAATTCTTTCTCCATTATCAGCGATAAGATGAAAGAAGTGAACCTGGGTAAGATGAATGAGCAGATATCCTGGAACAGAAATGATGAGATAGGCGAACTGGTGCAGGAATATAATAAGATGGTGGCCAAGCTGGGAGAAAGTGCCACCGCATTAGCCAAAAGCGAAAGAGAAGGCGCCTGGCGGGAAATGGCAAGACAGGTGGCACATGAGATCAAAAACCCGCTGACGCCAATGAAACTCAGCATCCAGTATTTACAAAAGGCCATCAATAATAACCAACCGAATGTAAAAGAACTGTCGAGCAATGTAGCCAATACGCTTGTTGAACAAATAGATCACCTGTCGAAAATTGCAGCGGATTTTTCGCAGTTTGCCAATATCGGAAATACAAATGTTACCAGTTTTGACCTGCATGATGTCATCGGATCATTGCGGGAATTATATACAGCCGACAGCAATGTTCAGTTTGACTGGTGGCCGGTAAATGACCAGGTGATGGTGGAAATGGATAAAACACAAATGAACCGGCTGTTCACTAACCTTTTTGCCAATGCAGTGGAGGCTTGTAATGGTAATGGTACTTGCAAAATTGAAGTGAGTGAAATAAGAAGCGGCGACAGCATCAGGGTTAGTATAAAGGATAATGGAGAGGGTATTGCAACAGATATGCAGGAACGGATATTCAGTCCCAATTTTACTACTAAATCATCTGGTACCGGCCTGGGCCTTGCCATGTGCAAGGGCATTGTGGAACAGGCTAAAGGAAAGATCTGGTTTGAAACAGCACAAGGTCAGGGTACTGTCTTTCATGTGGAGCTACCGCTTGCCAATTAATAATTGCTTTCTGTTTACTCTTTCCCCTTCCTATCTTTAAGTACTAAATACCAGCACATGAAACGCATCTTCTTATTTTGCATTATTGTACATGCGACAATAGCAAATGCACAAACGCAAAAACCACCTTTGCATGGTAAGAACTGGATGGCCATAACTGGCAAGCCGCTGGCGGCAACTGCAGGCTCGATGATCTTTCAGCAGGGAGGCAATGCGGTAGATGCAGCCTGTGCCATGCTGGCAGCCACCTGTACCATGTGGGATGTGCTGAGCTGGGGTGGCGAAACGCAGGCATTGATCTATAATCCAAAAACAAAAAAAGTAATCGCTATTAATGCACTGGGAGTAGCGCCAACAGGTGCCACACCTGATTTCTTTAAGAGCAAAGGATATGCATTTCCGCCGGAGTATGGTCCGTTGGCAGCTGTTACACCTGGAACGGTAGGAGGGCTTTGCCATATGCTGGCAGAATATGGGACCATGAGCCTGGAACAGGTATTGGCACCTGCCATGCAACTGGCTGCAGGTTATCCAATAGAAGCACAGACCGCCAATGCTATGGAAAGAGGTAAAGCAAGAATAAAAGAATGGCCGTACAGTAAAAAGGTATTTCTGCCACATGCAGGCGAGAAAAGAGAAGCACCAGAAGCAGGAGAGATCTTTGTACAAAAGGATTTGCTGGCCACACTCACCAAAATGATAGAAGCAGAAAGAGAAGCACTGAAGAAAAAGAAAAGCAGGAAAGAGGCGATCATGGCAGCCAATGACCGTTTTTATAAAGGAGATATTGCTAAAGAATTTGTAAGAGGTTGCCAGGAACAGGGCGGATTGATAACAACAGAAGACCTGGCCAAATGGAAACCCATTGAAGAAGAGCCGTTATCTGTAAATTATAAAGGTATTGAAGTGTACAAGCTGCAGCAATGGACACAAGGGCCGGCACTGCTGCAATCGTTGAACATACTGGAGAATTTTGATCTAAAGAAAATGGGGTACAACAGTACTCAATACATTCACACGGTGTATCAAACCATGAACCTGGCATTTGCAGACCGTGATTTTTATTACGGCGATCCTTATTTCCTGCCGCAGGAGCCTATGAAAGGATTGTTGAGTAAAGAATATGCAAAGCAACGGGCGGCATTGATCAAACCAGGGTTCAATGATCCGTCCATCGGGCCGGGCGATCCTTATCCCTTTGAAGGGAAAACAAATCCTTACTTGTCTTTACTGGAGAAAATAAAATGGCAGGCAGATAGCAGTCGTAATCCGGCTAATGCAACTCCGGCCCACGATTCAGGCAGTGTGGCAA
>JBEBIF010000626.1:0-1639 GCA_040080515.1 Chitinophagaceae bacterium
TGATTGCCCCAGTAAATGCCCAGCATTACAAAACTTACTGCATAGCTGCCCAGAACGGGCCACAGGTGTTCCAGGTCTTTCCAGGTGGTGCCATGAGGTATTTTTAATTCGAGTACCATAATGGTGATAATAATGGCGATCACCCCATCGCTGAAAGTTTCTAATCTCGTTTTTGTCATACCACAATATTAAAATTAAATTTACAAGTAATTCAGATTCTATGGTTAGTATTGAAACAGTCAGGGAACTCGCATTATCTTTTCCTGAAACGGATGAACATCCGCATTTTGAACGCCGTGCATTCCGGGTGAAAAAGAAAATATTCGCCACTCTTTCTGAAAAAGACAAGACGGTGAGTTTGAAGCTTACACTCCACGATCAGTCAGTATTTTGCGCTTTTGATAAGACCGTAATTTATCCGGTACCCGGTGGTTGGGGCAGAATGGGTTTTACTTTTGTTGATCTGAAAAAAGTAAGAAAGGCGATGTTTAAAGATGCATTGACCACCGCTTATTGCACCGTTGCCCCACCAAAGCTGGCCAGCCAGGTTAATACAGGTAGCCACTAATTACACAAATGGCACGAATAGGGAATCCATTTGCCGAGGCAATCAATTTGTACTCAATTGTATTAATTAGTGCTATTAGTGCAATTTGTGGCCAAAAACTCCAGGCTGCGCAGCCCGCAGGACCCTTTGGGCAGCCCATTCGTGTCTTTTCCTGTGCATTCGTGGCAAAAAAAAGAGGGCCGAAGCCCTCTCTCTATTTAATCATCATCCTCTTTCTTCTTCTCATCTTTCTCTGCAACTTTCAAACTATCCTTTACCATCCGCTGTCCCTGCCGGAGACTATCACTGACTTTCTTTTCCCCCTCTTCATTTTCTTCTCCTTCTTTTTCATCACCACCTTCAGCAGCTGCGGCACCAGCTTGCAATTCACTATGCCTTATCAATCCACCAAGATGTGCCGTTTGTGCCATGGTGCCAAAAGAAGCCAATGATAAAAAAATTGCTCCAACAAATGCGAGTTTTGCCACTGCGGCATTTTTCCGTAACAGTAGACCGATCAATGCAATGGCCCCTGTAATAATAATAATGATAAGAGATATCTTAGCCATCTCTTCATGCTTCTCGATCGTTGCCTCGTTTACTCCGGGCAAATGCTCCACCAGTTCTTCCGTGCCTTCGCCAGTAAGATAAACGGGTACCGTAAAAATTGCCGCCGCTACCAGCATGTAAAGTGAAATGGTCTTAAATGATTCATTCTTTTTGATCATCCCGAGAATGAGTATTCCGCCACCGATGATGGACAGGAATAGTGGCGCATGGTTCAGCGCCAGGTGAATTTGTGCTGCATTCATAATACTGTAATATTTAATTATGATATAAAAGGCCGGTGATTAGTCAGAACCACGGCAATTACTGTAACCCAAAAATGAATCAGGAGAATCGGGGTGGATGAAAAATCGAAAAAGCCCGATATGAAGGAATCCCTTCAGGGCAAAATGTTTTGGGCTTATTGCTTTCCGGCAGATAAAGCGTCGTCTCTGCTTCACGGAAGATAGCAGTAGTTATATCGATGTGTATTATATCATAACCGGATTTGAAAGGAAGCTGCCGGTCCTCGCTGTCATCCTTATC
>JBEBIF010000627.1:0-1635 GCA_040080515.1 Chitinophagaceae bacterium
GGGTAAAGAGGCGGTTTGAGCTATTGCGAAAGTAGTGGACAGCATAGCTATGGCTGCCACAAAATATTTTTGTAACATTGTAATACATTTTAGATGTTAAGAAAAGGGCACAGCAGGAATAAGCTTTTGCGAGAAGTTTATCCCACTTATGCAGTGCCTTTTTCGATTTTATTTATGTCCATTTTCTGATTTGTTTCCCACAAAACCACAAAGGGCACAAAGAATAACTGTTAAACAGCTTTTCTTCTTTTTGCAGTTATGATTGATCAGTAACTGAAACTGATGCCATATGTACTGCAGTTGAACGGAGCGTCGCAAGGGACGATCATCCGTGTTACTGCAGCTGGGTACATCAGTTTTATTATTGTTCAACAGGTTTTTCTACGATAGCACCATTGTTGTGTACCAATAAATGTCCCTGCAAATATTTTTCATCGTGCTGTGAAGCATCCAGTCCTTCTTCTTCTTCGCTTTCGCTGACTCTCATTGGAATGACAAAGTTGATAAACTTGAATATGCCATATGAAACAGAGAAGCTGTAAACAGCAACGATCGCCATTGCTTTCAGCTGTGTAAAGAAGAATTCGGGGTTACCATAGAACCAACCCTGCGGCCCGTCCTTGATACCATGCACGGCTGTACTGGCAAATACACCGGTCATCAGCATTCCGACCATACCACCAATACCATGGCAGGGGAATACATCGAGTGTATCATCCAGTTTTGATCTTTGTTTGATGCTTACGGCAATATTGGATGCCAATGCACCTACCAGGCCGATAATGATACTTTGAGGAATACCAACATATCCGGCGGCAGGAGTGATGGCCACTAAGCCGACAACAGCACCTATACAGAAACCGAGTACGGAAGGTTTTTTTCCTTTGATCACATCAAAGAACATCCAGGCCAGACCTGCGGATGATGCTGCGGTGGTAGTAGTGCCAAAAGCATTTACTGCTAATGGAGTAGCACCAACAGCTGAGCCTGCATTGAAGCCGAACCAGCCAAACCAGAGCAGACCGGTGCCGATCAATACATACGGCACATTGGCCGGTGGAATTTCTTTTTTCTCCAAATGTGATTTTCTTCGTTTCAATACCATAGCACCTGCCAGGGCAGCGCAACCGGCTGTGATGTGTACCACAGTACCACCGGCAAAATCCCAGGCGCCCATTTTGGCGAGGAAACCTTCGGGATGCCAGCTCCAGTGTGCTACCGGTGCATACACCAGCAGCGAAAACATCAGGATGAACAAAACGTAGGAAGTAAAACGGATACGCTCCGCTACTGCTCCTACCACCAATCCCGGTGTGATGATGGCGAACATCAATTGGAAAAGGGAGAACAGCGATAAAGGAATGGTGTTGGCCAGGGGCCAGGCAGCACCTGACTTTACGCCGTCATATAAGGCGTAGGTAGTGGGGTTGCCAATAAAACCATTTATCGATTCTCCAAAAGCAAGACTGAATCCGCAAACCACCCAAAGCACCCCCACGATACCGGCAGCAACTACGCTTTTGATCATGGTGGAGATCACATTTTTGCGGTTCACCATACCTCCGTAGAAGAAGGCAAGGCCCGGCGTCATTAAAAACACCAGTGCGGTAGATACTAAAACCCAGGCAATATCAG
>JBEBIF010000628.1:0-1635 GCA_040080515.1 Chitinophagaceae bacterium
GGTAAATGTATTAACCTTTCGGCTGAATGAAAGGGATCATTGGGAGCTGGAGCAGTACAAAAGCATTGAAGAAGTATTAGAAATAAAGACAGCGGGTGTTTCCATTTCTTTGAAAGATATTTACGAGGCTACCCGCTTTGGCACTACCGTATGATCACGGCGCCCATTTTCCTCGTTAGCTCCATTTCCATTTTTTTCAGGTGCTCATGTGTTTGGTGAAGCATATTTTGTTCTTCCGGACTATGTTGCTTCTCCAGGTCCACCTGGTTCTCGAGGAGCATTCGCTTTATTTTTCGCAGTTTCAAATAATTTACTACAGACTCTACTTCTTCATTGGTCTTGTCTTCATCCATTTTAAGAAAACGCATCAGCTGGTCTTCATTATCTTTTGCCAGTGTTTTAATAAAATCATCATAACTCTGTTCAAACAAATTTTTCTGGTAACCGCTGGACTGGCTGTATTCTTTTTTCCATTGTTCACTTTCCTCATACGGGAAATTGAGCAGTGATACCGCAAATGTGCTGAGCTTTGTATCAGGATGATAGATAAAATAGTTTTTATTAGCGGTTTCAGGACTGCTTTCCAATATCTCTTTGAATACGGAGATCAGCCGTATCACATCTGTATTGTCAATAAGGCTTTCATCCACCATTTCATCAAAAATATATTGCGCCACCAGCCGCTCATCGTTCCATTTCCGGATACCATATTCCAGTAATATCCTGGCCACTTCCCGTTCCTGCAATTCATCCTTGAACAATAAGTTGAACGTGGCATCATCATAATTGGTGGCCTCCGCCTGCCGGGCATTTTCCTCAAGTTGCCGGGCTTCCTCAAACGGCAATTTTCTTTCTTGTGTGGAGATACGGTCCCTGATAAATTTATTCACCAGCGAATGCATCCCCGCTTCATCTATCCTTAATATCTCCGCACATTGTTTAATATAATCCTGCTGCTTGGTAAAATCTTCCGCCTTATTGATCCGTGAAATGGTTTCTGCAGCCCGGTTGACCACTTCCGATTTCTTCACCGAATCATTTCCGGCATCTTTCAAAGCCACTTCCAGTTGAAACAGGATGAAATCTTTTTTATTCTTCTGGATAAACTCCCGGAAAACGGTAGCACCTACTTTGTTGACATAACTGTCAGGATCTTCTTTATCCGGTATCAGCACCAGCTTTACATTCAATCCTTCTTCCAGTGCCAGGTCGAGTCCCCGCAATGCCGCTTTTATACCGGCAGCATCGCCATCATAAATGATCGTAAGGTTATTGGTGTATTTGCGTATCAGCCGTAATTGATCTGGTGTAAGGGAAGTACCGCCACTGGCCACCACATTTTCTATTCCTGCCTGGTGCAGCGAAACCACATCTGTATAACCTTCTACCAGCAGGCATTCATCTGCTTTATCAATTGATTGCCGGGCAAAGTAGGAGCCGTACAGTATCTTACTTTTTACATAGATCTCATTTTCAGGAGTGTTGATATATTTGGGCGCCTTATCATTACTTTTTAATATCCGGGCACCAAAGCCCAGCACTTTACCACTGTGATTGTGAATTGGAAAAATAACACGGCCCCTGTAGTTATCAGTCAGCTGCTCATTACGGTTGGCAACCAGGCCTGCTGTGATC
>JBEBIF010000151.1:0-7701 GCA_040080515.1 Chitinophagaceae bacterium
GTATCTATCCGGACCATGTGCTGCATGCCAGGGGAGTAAAGCCTGTTATAAATGACCTGGAAACGGCTTTAAAACTCGCAAAGGATGAAAACAAGCCGGTGCTGATTGATTTCACAGGCTGGGCCTGTGTGAACTGCCGCCGGATGGAAGAAAAGGTGTGGACCAATCATGATGTGGATAGCCTGATGCGTACCCGGTTTGTGGTTGTGTCTCTTTATGTTGATGAACGGACAAAGTTGCCATTGAAAGACAGGATCACCTATACAGATTCTGCGGGTCATGAAGAAAGTGTAGTAACGATAGGAGATAAATGGACGGCTTTTCAGAAAGCAAATTTTGGCGCAGTTTCACAGCCTCAGTATGCTATCATCAGTCCGGAACAAATTGCACTAACAAAAACAAAATTCTATACACCCAACGCAGCTGAATTCCTGGAGTGGTTGCAGTGCGGATTGGATGCCTTTAAAAAAAGCAACACAAAATAGCATTGGATGATACATAAAAAAAATCCCCTGTAAATTTTATTACAGGGGATTTTTCAATTTGGTGTCATTCTGTACCAGCCTTCCGGTATGGCAAGCAAACAAAAATTCGGCAAAACCAAATTCGTTTAACTCCGGATGGAGATACAGAATGACAAAACCTTATCCTTTTTCTTCATATGAAGAATTCAGGGGAGGCAATATTTTAAAGAGCAATTTGCTTTTGTGTCATTAGCTTACGCAAATTAATCAATCCGTAACGCATACGTCCCAATGCAGTGTTAATACTGCAATTAGTGGCCGCAGCAATTTCCTTGAAACTCATATCTGCATAATGACGCAATATAATAACTTCTCTTTGATCCTCGGGCAAACTTTGTAACATATCCCGTACCCTGTCATGGCTCTGTCTTCTCATCATTACGGTTTCAGCACTATCCTCGGAAAAATTCAGCACTTCAAAGATGTCTTTGTCTTCGCCATTACGAATGGTGGGTGTACGCTTTACCTTCCGGAAATGATCTACACATAAATTATGTGCGATCCGCATGGCCCACGGAAGAAATTTTCCTTCCTCGGTGTAGCGGCCACCCCGCATGGTGTCAATGATCCGTATAAAAGAATCCTGGAAGATATCTTCGGCCAGGTATTTGTCTTTTACCAGGAAAAGGATAGACGTATACAGTTTGTCCTTATGCCGGAGCACCAGGGTTTCCAATGCGTCTATGTTTCCATCCTGAAACAGGTGGATCAATTCGTGGTCTGTTTTTTTTAAAAAAGCTTTCATAACTCCTACAGTTTAGGTTGCTCTGTTACGGCAATAGCAATAACAGCGATTCAGGGGATATTGGTTACAATAAGTGTTTCGGTTAAAAAAATCGAGTAGAAGTTCAGGCGATAGGCTGGGTTAATTTTAAGTTTTTCATTTTTTGGATTATTGGAAATTAAAAATAGAGTTTTTCACGAAATTGCCAAACATTTGTAAAAACAAAATGTACTTATTGGTGCTAATGAAATGTTAAGAATCATAGTCTAATAAGAAGCTGCAGAAGGCGTTACATTTGCTGACAGATAAATGGAAAAGACAATAAAAGGGAAGATTCCCGCCAAAACGAAGACCGTAATTTCCGCAGAAAACATCCTTATTAAGGGTGCACGGGTACACAACCTCAAAAATGTGACTGTAGAAATCCCCAGAAACAAGCTGGTTATTGTCACCGGTGTGTCAGGATCTGGCAAATCATCCCTCACAATTGACACTTTATATGCAGAAGGACAGCGCCGGTATGCCGAAAGCCTTAGTGCTTATGCCCGCCAGTTTCTGAACAGGATGAACAAACCGGATGTGGATTTTATAAAAGGACTTTGCCCAGCTATTGCTATCGAACAAAAAGTGATCACCCGAACTCCCCGAAGCACGGTAGGCAGTATGACAGAGATCTATGATTACCTGCGGTTACTTTTTGCGAGGATCGGGAAAACGATCTCCCCGGTTTCCGGCAAGGAAGTAAAAAAGGATGATGTGACAGATGTATTGGAGGCTATTTTAAAACTAGAACCGGGAAATAAGGTTTTTATACTGGCTACATTTAAACAACATAAGAACAGGGATATAAAGGAAGAATTGAATATCCTGGTACAAAAAGGCTTCTCGAGAGTGTACAGCCGCCAGGCAGATGTGCAGGAAGGAGAAACACACCGGATCGAAGAATTGCTGGAACTGGCGGACAAGGAATTGAAAACAAAAAAGATCACACATATACTTGTTGACAGAATTGTGGCAAAAGAATTCGACGAAGATGATAAGCACCGGCTGGCTGATTCGATCGGTACTGCTTTTTATGAAGGCGAGGGAGATGTGTACCTGGAAGTACAAGCAGAGTCTGGGGTTATTAGCCAGGAATCAGGAAGCAAGAGCATGACTAAGAGGAAGGCTTCCGACTCCCGACTCCCGACTTCGGACTATCTCTTACATTTTAATAACCGGTTCGAAATGGACGGATTGCAGTTTGAAGAACCTGTGCCGAATCTTTTTTCATTCAATAATCCATTTGGCGCCTGTCCAACCTGTGAAGGATTTTCGCAAGTGCTTGGTATAGATCCTGACCTGGTGATCCCGGACCGGAGGCTGAGCGTATTTGATGGAGCTGTGGCCCCGTGGAAAGGGGAAAAACTGGATTGGTGGCGTCAGAATTTTTTAAAAGGGGCGAAGAAATTCAATTTCCCGGTTCATAAACCGGTTGCAGATCTCACCGACAAACAATACAAACAATTGTGGGAAGGAAGTGATGGTGTGTACGGTATCAATGATTTTTTTAAAGATGTGGAATCGCAATTATACAAAGTGCAGTACAGGGTTTTGCTCAGCCGCTACCGCGGAAGAACAGAATGTCCCGATTGTAATGGCTACCGTCTTCGCAAGGAAGCATTGTATGTAAAAGTGAATGGTAAAAATATTGGTGAACTGAGCAACCTGCCGGTAAGGGATTTAAAAACATGGTTTGATGGATCAGAAAAAAAGATCAGCCAGCATGATAAGGAAGTAGCTAAAAGGATCCTGGTGGAATTACATAACAGGCTCGATACCTTGCTTAAAGTTGGATTAGGTTATTTAACACTCAGCCGGCTGGCCAACAGCCTTAGTGGCGGCGAAAGCCAGCGCATACAGCTTACAAGAAGCCTTGGCAGCAATCTTACCAACTCCTTATATATACTGGATGAACCCTCCATTGGCCTCCACTCCAGGGATACCGCCAATCTTATTAAAGTGCTGAAGGAGTTAAGAGATCTTGGAAACACAGTAGTGGTGGTGGAGCATGATGAGATGATGATGCGGGAAGCGGATCATATAATAGACATGGGACCGATGGCATCTCATTTAGGGGGAGAAGTAGTGGCGGAAGGTGATTATGATGAGATCATTTCCAATTCTCAAAGCCTTACCGGAAAATACCTGGATGGTAAGCTGACCATCGATCCTCCCAAGCAGGTGCGAAAATGGAACCGTTCCATCATAATAGAAGGGGCAAGGCAGAATAACCTTAAAAATATTACGGTAGAAATACCCCTCAATGTGCTTTGTGTGGTAAGCGGGGTAAGCGGAAGTGGTAAAACAACATTGATAAAACAGATACTGTCTCCCGCTTTACGAAAAATGAAAGGCGAGTTTGGAGATAAGATCGGTTTTCATAAACAGATCATCGGCGATATTGAAGGTATTGGGCAGGTGGAAATGGTTGACCAGAACCCTATTGGTAAATCATCCAGGAGCAACCCTGTTACCTATATTAAGGCATATGATGAGATACGGGACCTCTTTGCCAAACAGCCCCTGAGCAAGATGAGAGGATTTTTGCCCAAACATTTCTCCTTTAATGTGGATGGTGGCCGATGTGACACCTGCAAGGGCGAAGGCGAACAAGTGGTGGAAATGCAGTTTTTGGCAGATGTGCACCTGACCTGCGAATCTTGCGGCGGCAAGCGATTCAAAGAAGAAGTGCTGGAAGTGAAGTATAATGATAAAAGCATTTATGATATTTTGGAACTAAGCGTTGATGAAGCCATTGATTTCTTTGTAGAGGAAAAGAACCTTGCCAAAGCTATTCAGCCTTTGAGTGATGTGGGCCTTGGGTATGTAAAATTGGGCCAGTCGTCCGATACATTATCTGGCGGTGAAGCGCAGCGGGTAAAGCTGGCTTCTTTCCTGGGTAAGGGCCGGACTTCCAGCAGAATCCTTTTCATTTTTGATGAGCCCACTACAGGCCTGCACTTTCATGATATAAAAAAACTGCTGGCTTCCTTTAATGCATTGATAGAACAGGGACACTCCATCCTTGTAATAGAGCATAACACAGATGTGATCCGTTCTGCGGACTGGGTCATTGACCTTGGTCCCGAAGCAGGTGATGAAGGCGGTGAACTGGTATTTGCCGGAAAACCGGCCGACCTAAAAAAAGTCAGCAAAAGTCATACAGCTGCCTTTTTGTAAAATTTCTCGTAATTACACCAGTAGTGAAATAGGAAATATACCAGAATGGAGCAGATTTTTGCTTTATTGTTATAAGAGTTATTACTTGCTTTTTACTTTTATGTCGTAGGAATTTATACCTTGCTTAAGGTAGAAATAATCCGAAGTGCGTCACCCTAATTTAATCCTATGAAAAAAAATTTTACTTCTTTATTGGTTGGTCCATTTTTATTTTCACTCCTTTTTTTATCAGCAACTGTTATTCCCCAATCGGCAATGGCACAGCCTGCCAGCCAGACATTTAATAGCAGCGGTACTTACGTTGTCCCTGCAGGTTACACTGTTAGTGTGGTTATCCAGGCCTGGGGCGGCGGTGGAGGCGGTGGAAATAACACCGATGGTGCAAAAGGCGGTGGAGGTGGTGGTTCTTATGCCTCATCAGTACTTACATTGAGTGCAGGCAGCTATACTGTTACAGTTGGGGTTGGCGGAGGTCCCGGTTCAAATGGAAGTAGTTCCAGTTTTTCAAACACAGTTATCGCAGAAGGTGGCGGTGCGGCTAGTGGTGCTTCAGGCGGTTCTTCTGGTAGCTCTACTGGAAGTACCGGAACGGTTGTTATTGAATCCACATCTGGTATGGGAAAAGATGGAGATAACGGCGGAGCAGGTGGAGCTGGTGCTAATGGTGGCGGAGCTGGTGGCGCTGGCGGAGTAGCAAATGATGGTTCCGGCACATCGGGCATTGCACCCGGTGGTGGTGGTGGTGGAAAAGCAGGGCCCGGTGGTTTCGGAATATCCGGAAATGGTGCTGCCGGCAGGGTGGTGGTAACTCTAAATATGGTGCTGGCTGTTAACTTCAGTATCATTAAAGCCTACGAAAAGCAGAATGGCGTACAAATAGACTGGACGGTAAATTCAGAATCTAATTTGGATAAATACCAGGTCGAAAGATCTGCTGATGGAATAAATTTTAACGTCATTGGTAATGTGGCTTCCCGGAATGTATCGGCGGAAACCAGTTATTCGTACATGGATGTTTCCCCGATGTCAAATGTCAGCTACTATCGTATCAGGAGTATGAGTTTTGATGGAAAATCAACATTCAGCCACATTATAAAAGTAAATCTTAATAAAAGTGACAAAGCATTTTCGCTATATCCCAATCCTGCTGTTGCCAATGGATTTATTTCTTTGCAGTGTGCCGACCTTGCAAAAGGGGTATACTCACTCAAACTGCTAAATGCAGCAGGTTTGCAGGTAAGTACTTCCAGTTTTACTCACAATGGGGGCGCCGTTAATCAAAGCATACAACTGCCAGCAGTAAGTGCGGGGATGTACAGTATTCAACTTAATAATGAAGTTAGCCGGGTAATGGGCAAAATAATAATGGTGCAATAAGATTGGTGCTATCACCTTTCAAAACTGATTGATCCCGGTTGCAATAAGCAGCCGGGATTTTTTTAACCTGTACCTTCCGCTATATAATAAACATATCACAACTCCTCATAACCATCGCAAACGTAAAAGCTCTCATTTCCCAGGCAGGGGTATCGTATTTTTTCTATAAGAGATGACGGATAAGTACTTCAACTCGTACTATTTATTAAGTGTAAACCTTTAGTAAATTAATAAGTGTTATACCTTAGAGCCTTAGAAAAACTGCTCAATTTATCATATCCAATATTAATGAAACACCTGTTTTCTTTTAGAAGGCTTTTATCCCTTTTTATCGTGCTGTATATTTCCAGCGCTTCTTTTGGGCAAACAGCAGATGATTACCGCACTGCAGCCAGCGGCAACTGGAATGCCAATGCCACCTGGCAGCGGTATGATGGAAGTGCCTGGGTAAATGTGAATGGTGTAGCCCCTAATACAATTCCCAATTCCGGAGATGGCGTGATCACCATACGAAATACGCATACCGTAACAGTAACAGCCAATGTTACTACTGATCAGACAATAGTGGAAGCCGGCGGGCAGATTAAAATTAACAGCAGCCGTACCCTTACTATCGCCAATGGCACCGGTAACGATTTTGTAATTAGCGGGACTATTGACAATTCAGGAACAGTTACTACAACAGGAACAGTATCCTTTGGTGCCAACAGTACCTACACACATAATAGAAATGGCGGAACCATTCCAACCGCCACATGGGATATTACATCTTCTTGCGTTATTACGGGTGTAACGGATAATCTTCCGGGTGGTCTGTCACAAACTTTTGGAAATTTTACCTGGAATTGTACCGGACAAGACAGCAATGAAAACCTGAATGGCGCTTTAACTACAGTGGATGGAAACTTTACAGTGGCCAGTACCGGAACTGGCGGCGACGAATTGCGGTTGACCAACGGAACGGATGTCACCATCAATATCGGCGGGGATCTTATTTTATCAGGGGGTGAGTTATTATTTACAAATAGCGATGCTGATGTGACGGTAAATATAGGAGGAGATTTTTTGCAAACCGGTGGTAGCCTCGACCTTTCAAATGATAACCAGATCGGTGTTTTGATATTAAACGTTTCAGGAGATTTTTCGCAAAGCGGCGGTTCTTTTGATTTTGCCTCCGGTGATGCGAATACCACCAGAACTCCTGCATTGAATTTATCCGGCAACTTCTCGCAATCCGGATCCGCTACAATGATCACCAGTACCAGCGATGCAGATATTGTGAACGGCACTATCACATTCAATAAAAATGGTACACAAACATTCAGTATTGCAACACAGGCAAACCTTACCTATATAAATTTTATCATTGCTGCCAATAGTACGGTGGAATTACATTCAAGCCTTACTCTAAGCAGCATCAGTACTAATAACTGGGCGGGTAGCTTTACTGTTAATAGCGGGGGAACGATAAATGCTCAAACGTACCAGGTATTAAGCTCAACTATTATTACTGCTGAACCGGATGGTATCCAGTCAGGAAACAACGGTACCATTTCCACATCTATTGCTAACAGAACCTACAGCAGCGGCGCTAATTATACGTATAGCGGAACGGCAACACAAAATAGCGGAACCTTCACTACCACGCCTACAGCCAACCAGGTAAATAATTTTACGGTTAATAACACCGCCGGAAGTACAGGAGTTACATTACAACAGGTATTTGCTATTGCAGGCACCTGCTATTTTACAGCAGGCCTGGTAACGACCACTTCCACCAACCTGCTGATCTTTAATGATAACGCTATTGCATCCGGCGCCAATAATAACGCTTCCGACCCTTCCTATGTAAAC
>JBEBIF010000152.1:0-7701 GCA_040080515.1 Chitinophagaceae bacterium
GTACCACCCGCATTACCATTGCTCCTATCCTGATATTGGCCGGGCTGGTGCTGGAGATATTTGCCATTTTCAAAAAGCCTAAAGAAACCGCTGCCTGATCGGGCGGTAAACGATATTCAATAAGGCAATCTGTTGCAAACGGGTTGCCTTTTTTATTACTTGTACTACAAAGTCAATAATAAACTGCCGGTTGATGCCGGACAATTTCTCGACGAAGTAGTATGTTGCACCTTTAATTACCCCTTATGAGTATTTTGGATGCCATCATCATTGCCATAGTAGAAGGTCTTACTGAATTCTTACCCATTTCGTCCACGGGACATATGATCATTGCTGAAAAACTGCTGCATGTTCCCGATACGGAGTTCACCAAACTATTTACGGTGGGTATTCAGCTGGGTGCTATTCTTTCTGTGATCGTGCTGTACTGGAAAAAATTCATGTCGCCGCTTACAGCCGGAAAAAGCGGGATCCAATTTTACCTGAAGCTATTAGTAGCAGTGCTGCCGGCATTGGCACTGGGTTTTATTTTTTCTGAAAAGATAGATGCGCTGCTGGAAAGTTCGCTGGTAGTGGCCATCACTATGATCGCCGGTGGTATTGTATTATTATTCATTGACAATGTATTTAATAAACCCGCGGTGGAAAAAGAAGAGCAGATCAGTTTTTCCAAAGCGTTTATCATTGGTATCTGGCAGTGTGTGGCCATGATACCGGGTGTAAGCCGCAGTGCGGCCAGCATTATCGGCGGTATGCAACAAAAACTGACCCGCAGCCTGGCAGCGGAATTTTCTTTTTTCCTGGCAGTGCCTACGATGGCGGCGGCCACCGGTTATAAATTGCTGAAAGGATATAAATCCATTTCCGGAGAAAACATAAAATTGTTTGCCATCGGCAATGTGGTGGCTTTTATTGTGGCCATGCTGGCGATAAAATTCTTTATCGGTTTTTTACAGAAACATGGATTTAAATTGTTTGGCTACTATCGTATCATCGGGGGTATTGTGCTGCTGGTATTGATAGCTACCGGGGTTATTAACCGGTAAAAACATTTATCCCTATTTTTACTGAAAGCATCCATATGCAAACCGCTTCCAAAAAAGTAGTGAATGGCTGGGCCATGTATGATTGGGCCAATTCAGTATATAACTTAGTGATCACCTCCACCGTTTTCCCTGCGTATTTTGAAGGAATTACCGGTGATGATAATGAGAACACCAAACAGGATATGGTCACTTTCCTGGGAAGGGAATTCGTAAATACTTCTTTATATAATTATACGCTTGCTTTTAGTTTTTTGCTGGTAGCGATCATGCTGCCGCTGCTTTCTTCCATTGCTGATTATAAAGGAAATAAAAAGAGCTTTCTCCGTTTTTTCATGACGATGGGCAGTGTTGCCTGTAGTATGATGTTCTTTTTTGATCAGTCAAACCTGTGGCTGGGTATCTTGTGTATGATCTTTGCCTGTATCGGCAGTTGGGCAGGTTTGGTATTTTATAATTCCTACCTGCCGGAAATTGCAGCACCCGCAGACCGGGACCGTATCAGCGCCAAAGGTTTTGCATTTGGTTATATCGGCAGTGTGATCTTACAAGTGGTAAGTCTTGTGTTGATCCTAAAGAAAGACCTTTGGGGAATCACCGGCAGCTTTGCTTCACAACTTTCTTTCTTACTGGTAGGTATCTGGTGGTTTGTGTTTGGTAATTTTTCGCTGAACCGGATGCCAAAATCTGTCCCGGCCGGCGAAGGGGTGCAAAAAAATATTTTAAGCAGTGGCTATAAGGAACTGCGAAAAGTAGCGAAGCAGCTTATACATATGCCGGTATTAAAACGATTCCTGCTATCGTTCTTTTTTATCAGCATGGGGGTGCAAACGGTGATGCTTGCTGCCACCCTGTACGGCAAAAGTGAATTGAAAATAGAAACCGACAGTCTTATCATTGCCATCCTTATCATACAACTGATAGCCATACCCGGCGCTTTTGCCATTGCGGCGCTTTCTAAAAAGACAAGCAACTTTTTTGCTTTGATGATCTGCATATTTGTATGGATAGGCATTTGCATTGGCGCCTATTTTATTCCCGCTAAGAATGCAATCGCCTTTTATGTACTGGCTGCAGTAGTGGGTTTTGTAATGGGAGGTATCCAATCCCTCAGCCGCTCCACCTATGCCAAACTAATGCCCGAAACGAAAGACACTGCCTCTTTCTTCAGTTTTTATGATGTGTCAGAAAAGATCGCTATTGTGATCGGTATGTTCAGTTTTGGTTTTATTACAGAGCTTACCGGATCGCAACGCAATTCCGTACTGGCATTGATGATATTCTTTATTGTGGCACTTATCTTTCTTTTATTTACCCAAAGTGCATTTAAAAAACTGAATGCCAAATGAAACTGTATTCGATAAATACCGGCTACTTCAAACTTGATGGTGGCGCCATGTTTGGCGTGGTGCCTAAAAGCATGTGGAATAAGATCAACCCGGCAGATGAAAATAATTTATGCTCCTGGGCCCTGCGGTGCCTGCTGATAGAAGATGGTAATCGTTTGATCTTAGTAGATAACGGCAATGGCGATAAACAGGATGCAAAATTCTTCAGTCACTATTACCTGCATGGTGATGATACGCTGGATAAGTCGCTTGCCAGCTATGGTTTTCACCGGGATGATATTACGGATGTGTTCTTAACGCATCTTCATTTTGATCATTGCGGCGGTTCTATCATGCGGAAGGGAGATCAGTTGGTTCCTGCATTTGCCAATGCGGTTTACTGGAGTAACAAAGAACATTGGGATTGGGCAGTGTATCCTAATGAAAGAGAGAAGGCTTCTTTTTTAAAAGAAAATATTCTTCCGATTGAAGAAAGCGGCCGGTTACAATTCGTAGAAGTAGCTGGTGGTATGGATGGCCGGCTGGGGCAAACGGCTTTTGCTGACAATATTTCCGTTCGCTTTGTTAGTGGCCACACTGAAAGTATGATGCTGCCGCAAATACAGTACAAGGGTAAAACCATTGTGTTCATGGCCGATCTGCTGCCTTCTGCCGGACATATCCCTATCCCTTATGTAATGGCGTATGATATGTTTCCGCTTACCACAATGAATGAAAAGAAGTCATTTCTGAAAGAAGCTGTTGAAGGTGATTATATTCTTTTCTTTGAACATGACCCGGTGCATGAATGCTGTAACCTGCAGCAAACCGAAAGGGGTATCCGGGCAAAAGATCTTTTTAAACTTGACGAGATCTGAAAAGGCTGTTTTATTTCTTCTTTATAAGTGAGGTCAGCGGATGACGCAGGTTAGCGTGGCTCATCATATCGATCTTTACTTTGCCCACCACTAAGGGGCTTTCCACCCTTACAGGGATATGATTGGCATCATCTGTTACCCACACGGTCATATTCTCGCCCCCTTCAAAGATCTGGCCTTTCAGCAACAGTGGTTTTATTTTCAATGCCCTGAACTTACCATACTTGGTTTTTATTTCTTCTCTTCCTACAAACCGTATGTACATATTAAATACTTCATTATCCAGGAACATGGAAAATGGGATCTTATCATCAGGCCGCAGTTTGGAGAAATCGATGTTCCTGGCGTAATACATGGAGCTGACCACATCCTGCACACAAGCGGGCACTTTAAACACTCCGTCTGTGGCTATAGCTGTATTGGTTGTTTTATTAAAGGTGATGTTCTGGTATTTTTTGTATCCGCCTTCATTTACATTTCGTACAAACTTCAGTGGCTGCATGGTGGCGGTGTCGATATAGGATTCATATTTATCCCGCACTTTATAGATCCAATCATAAGAGCCATTTGTTTTTCCTTCTCCTGTTACATGATACACGGGCCGGTTATTGATCGTTTCCAGTTTGCTGGTGAAAGTGGCATTGCCGGCATTCACATATATCCCGGCCACTGCGTAGAAGACGGTAAAAGAAACTTCTTCATCCACCTTGAAGGCCACATTCGTTATGCCGCAGAATGTATCCGGTGGCGTCGCCACTTTAGTCGAAAATCCGAATAACAAAAGGGCCAGCGGTGCAATAAGTCTAACTCTTTTCATGTGTCGATTGCTATTTTAGGTATTTGTTCCGATCGCTGTCGGGACTATTCGTCTTTTTCTATATATATCTTTTTCAAACTTAAGATCAATAAACTTCCTGCTATAGCCGGAATAACAAGGTTGATGAACCAGATGCCTGCTGTTGCAAAAATGATCCCTGTGCTATTGGTGCTGAACAGGCCGATCAGTATCAACCCCACTTTGCCTCTCAACCCCAGTTCCGCAATTGCAAAGGTCGGGATCACTGCCATTACCAGGAACGAAACACTCACCGACCAAAAAGCCTGCCACCACGAAAGCTCCACTCCAAACAAACTGAACAACAGGTAATACTGTACGATAAAAACCACAAAGCGCAATAGCGATAATGACAACAGCCGCAACAGTAAAGTTGCACGAATTTCTTCCAGCGCCTTTACCAGGTAAGCAAAGCGGCTGTTACCCGGTAAACGATCCACGAGGCGAATTAACCATGACAACCGAAAATAAAATAGTGTTAAAAACATGAAGGCTGCCAGTGTGCCATAGATGACCACCTTCATCCAGATACCTGAGATCACATTACCTGACTCGATGTCAGTACGAAGCACCACCAGGCCGATGCCTCCCATTAGTATTGTTACTATCAGCTGGCTGATGCTTCCCACAATAGTAAGTGAAATAGTGCGCAGCCGGTTACCTTCATCCATATATAATACCCTGCCGAGATATTCGCCTACCCGGTTGGGTGTACTTACGGAAAAAGACACACCGGACAACACTGCTTTCAATGCTTTTAAAAAACTTACCTGCTGCACTGGTTTTACTGACAACCGCCATTTTACTGCTTCGATGGACCAATTGACCACCATCAATACCACTACGGCAACCAGGTTCCATACCAGCGGACCATTGAATGATTCACGGATATGTAGCCAGGCACTTTCAAGGTTGGGTTGTTTTTTTACTTCCCGGTAAATGGACCAGGACAGCCATACAAACAACAATGGCCCGAGGAAGTAATTGATGAAGATTTTGATATTTCGGTTCAGCTTCATTAATCTTGTAAAAATACACCCCAGCTTGCAAAAGCCTTCTAAAATAATCCTTGGTATCGATCCCGGCACAATAGTAATGGGCTATGGTTTGATAACCGTAAAAGGAAATGAAGTATCCCTGCTGGAGCTGGGCGTACTGAAACCAGGAAAGATCAAAGACGGGTATAAGAAGCTGCAACTTATTTTTAATACCGTCAGCGGATTGATCACCAAATACCAGCCTACTGATTTTGCCATTGAAGCGCCTTTCTTTGGAAAGAATGTTCAGAGTATGCTGAAATTAGGCAGGGCCCAGGGTGTGGCTATTGCTGCTGCTATGCGACATGGATTAGAAGTAACAGAATATTCTCCCAAAAAAGTGAAGCAATCCATAACCGGAAATGGCAATGCGGATAAACAACAGGTGATGAAAATGCTGCAGTCGCTGCTTCATTTCAAGGAAACGCCTAAACAATTAGATGCCACAGATGCATTGGCGGTAGCGCTGTGCCATCATTTTCAAAGTAATTCTATTCTTACCAAAGCCGGTGGGGGAATGAAAGGCTGGGATGATTTTATAAAAAAGAACCCGGGAAGGGTGACCCGCAAATGATCAGAGATGTGCCTTTATCTTTTCCTGAACTTTTCGTAAGCTTTCTGCTGAAGCCTGTGATTTATGTTGGGTAAAATTAAGATCATTGGCAGAGTTGATGGGAATAAGATGAAGATGTGCATGCGGCACTTCTAACCCGATAACGCTGATACCACACCGGTTACAGTTAAATGCTTTTTCAATAGCCTTTGCAATAGGTTTAGCGAACAGCAGCATTTCTTTTAAATAATCATCAGGCAGATCAAAGAGTTTGTCTGTTTCAACCTTTGGTACTACCAGCACATGCCCTTCCCGGAGCGGGAAGATATCCAGGAAGGCATAAAATTTATCGTTCTCAGAAATTTTATAAGAAGGTATTTCTCCTGCGATGATTTTGGAGAAGATGGTCATACGGGTGAATATTTTTGATTTTAGATTTTTGATTGAAGATCTTATCCGCCAAAGTTTCACTTTATTTTTTTAAAAGTCTTCTAAAGCAATAAAAAAGTTCTGCGCTATGCAGAACTGTCATCTATCAACTCTCCATTATCATTTATGCTGTTATTTCTTCGATCCTGAACTTCAATACACCAGCCGGTGCCTGCACTTCTGCAGTTTCGCCGATATGTTTTCCCAATATCCCTTTACCGATTGGTGAGGTCACGGAAATCTTACCTGCTTTCAGGTCTGCCTCTTTTTCGCTTACAATTTTATAGGTAACCTGTTTTTTAGTCCCCAGGTTGGTCAGTGTTACTTTAGTAAGTATAGAGACTTTACTGGTATCAATATTGGCTTCATCCATTACCCTGATAGTAGCCAGTGATCCTTCGTAAGCAGCAATTTTTGCTTCCAGGATACCCTGTGCTTCTTTGGCAGCATCATATTCTGCATTCTCTTTCAGATCGCCTTTTTCTCTGGCTTCGGCAATAGCCCTGCTGGCAGCGGGCCGGTCGACCGATTTCATTTTCTGCAATTCCGCTTTCATTTGATCCAGCGTTTCCTGTGTCACATATTGAAGACCACTCATAATCACCTCCTTTGATAAAATAAAAAAAATAACAACGCCCCAGGGTTATCTGAAGCGTTGCAATATTGAACTGTAAAGATAGAAAACAATTTGTAAAAGAAAAGCCGGTAGCGAAAAATTAAATAACTTATTGTCTTACAAATTCATAAACACGGTCATTACTGAGTGAATATTGCTCTGCTTTTATCATTCTCCACCCGTTTTTGAAACTAAAATCATCAAAATCCCAATCTATAAATTTGTTTTGCTGAAAATTACGCAGGGTTAGCCTTAAATAACGCATACTGCGGGATTCCCAGTTACCGGAACCGCTGTTATAATAATTATTGTGATAATTATCTGCCCGCCAGTAACCGTTAAGTGTATCGGTAGTGCTTATGTACGAGGCATTGCCATTTTCATAGAATGTAAATATGCCGTCCTCAAACCCTGTTTGAAAATGGTCCCGGCCCAGGAACACCTTTCGGTAGGCATCATCCAGCCGCCAGTTGCCAATAATGCGGTCTTCAACAGATTTTGAACAGGAGAAAAAAAGAACGGCAATAATGGGGAAAAGAAGTATGATTTTTCTCATAGCAAAATAAATTTAGTTCTTATTTGCCGAAAGAATAATGCCGTAAAACACGGGCCGATCCTATTTAACAAAGTTTTATCCGGCGTTATTACAGCTCCAATTTGCGAAGTAATACTTCCGCCATTTTATAAAATGCTTCATGACTATAACCTGCGATATGTGGTGTAATGATAACCTGTGGCTGGTCCAGCAACCAGTTCAATAATTCTTTCTCGGTACCGCTATATGAATCCAATTTTTCATTTTCCAGTACATCCAGCCCGGCGCCTGCTATTTTATTTTCTTTTAATGCAGTGCATAGTTGTGGCAGGCTGACCACCTTGCCCCTGGCTGTATTTAAAAAATAAGGACGCCGTTCCAGTAAATTAAAAAAAGGTTCATCCGCCATATGAAACGTATCATCTGTCAATGGTACATGAAAACTGA
>JBEBIF010000153.1:0-7698 GCA_040080515.1 Chitinophagaceae bacterium
AGGCAAGTACTATTTTTTGATCTCTTCAGATAGTTTTTCCAGCATCAGCGAATATTCATAGCTATAGCTGTTCTTAATATCGTCAGGCAGATCGTACCTGGTTGAATTAACTGCTTTCTTCAACAGGTCAAACCCCTTTTTTGCCTGTGGTGCGGAGTGGAACAAGGAGGTAAAGCGGTGTGCTGTATCATACTCTTTCATACCTATAGCATGCTGATAAAATTTGACCGGCAGCATAATGCGTACCGGCATAAAATATGAAGATTCATCTGAGATAAGTTTGAAATAAATGGAATAATAGGAAAGCATTTGCGACAGCCGTTGCTTCATTTCTTCCTCTGTTTCTTCCTTAGCTGGTACTGCTCTCCACTTGTTCTTTTCAGTGTCAAATAAACCGGCAGTTTTCCCACTGGTTATTTTCTTTAAATGCCAGACCAGTTTTAATTTTTCGCCATTGGCATTTATGTATTCAGCAAGTTTTAAAACATCATCTTCCATACCTGAATAAACAGCTTTAAAATTTTCGAAGCCTTTACCAGCCCGGCTCACCACAACTTCATTTTCATTTACTGTTCCCCATTTACCTTTTAGTATTGTACTGTCCCACTGAATGAAAACTCCGCTTTCCAAAAAGCTAACCAGCTTCACTCCTTTCAATGTAACTAAAGAATCTTCCAGTTTGGCATAGACATCTTCCTGTCGCTGGTTGTCCGACTCCAGTTTAGGGTACAGCACAAACCAGTTGCCGGTTACTTTTTTGTGAACAGGGTCTTTATCAGCAGCAGGTGAACAGCTGCATTGAATGAGCACACATATGATCAGCAGGTATCGCATGCTGCAAATATAAAAGCCCCCGCTATACAGCGGGAGCTTTTATCAGAGAAATTCATAGTTAAGGCAGGATAATTACCCGTTGGCTGTTACCATTATTCCAGGAAAGCAGCGCTTTATTATCACAATTTCCATTATTGGGGAAACCAAAGTCGAGCTTTAAAACCCGGTCATTGATCTTTATTTTCAAAGTACCTTCACTGATCCAGGGACAAGCTACTTTTTTGATCAGCGGGTCTTCAGTATTGATGTTGATAGTAGTACCGTTTCTGAACGTTGTTTTAGAACGACCGGTGATCTGGTACACATCATCCCGGACAATACAGGTAAGCATCCCTGCAAGTTGTTTTACATTCTTCACTCCTTCGTACGTGTATCCTCTTCCACTTGGGAATGTTACTTTACCATCCACTACTTCAATGCTCCATTTGTGTACAGGTGGGTCAGACAGGTTTTTGAAGATCTTGGTACCTTCAATGTGTGCCCTGTTCACATAATAATTTACAAAGGTGAGTGTAACAACAGAACCTGGTCTGCGTACCGGCCCGGTAAAATGAAGTACCAGTTTACCCCTTCTTACTTTTCCATCACGGCCTACGCAACTGTCGCCGAAATCGATAGTAACTGTTTTGGGATAAGTGCTGTCGTTGGGAGTAACGGTGATGGTGGCACAATCGCCGATCCTTTCACGCAGTTCAAAGAAAGTGGGCAGGAACAGGCGGCCTTGTGAAGCGGTTTTTCCTTCCACTCCAAAACCACCGGCATTGCCTTCTTCTTCAGCTGCAGTAAAAGCAATGTCGTCGGCATCATCAAAGCTGGCTTCAGCTTGTGAGCTTTCATCAGAATAAGCGGCAGCTTCTTCTTCTGTAATCGCAGAAGTATTATCTAAGCTGCTTTCCTTTTGACAGGAAGTAATAAAAAGAGAAAAGAATACTGCAAATGCAGCAAGGGTGATCCGGTTAAATGATAAAGTTTTCATGGCTATACTTTTTTTAATAATTAAAAATATTAACGCAACTTTTGAAGTTGGTGGAGCAAGAAAGTTTAAAGACCACTAAAATATTTTATTTTGAGCCTTAATGAAGAGCATCCTTCAATACATTGCAGACTATTTCCGCACTATTCATAAGGGAATACTTATAATAGTATCGCTTTTTACAGGTGCACTGGTATTTAGTAATTATACTTTCGGCATTGATCAGGCCATTCAAAAAAATAATTCGCTGCCCGTTAAACTTATTTTATGGTATGCGGTCTTCCTGCTGGCCTTCGGATTTCCCTATTTGCTTTATCATTTTACAGGTGCTGCAAAAAACAGGAAACGCCCCGGGTTTTTATTACTTCTTTTTATTGCTCCTGCTATCTTCTCCCTGAAAATGAGTACATCATTTTCCTTTACCCCGGGTAGTGATTTTGAGAGCACCTTTTGGGACCATATTCTTTACTGGCCTGCCCTGCTGGTACTGATATTCCTCGTGTTGCTTATTATTTGGAAACTGTTTGACAGCCACTACCCTTTTTACGGAATAAAAAGGACTGGTGTCAACTGGAAGCCGTATTGGATATTACTGCTTCTTATGCTGCCACTGATAGCCGTAGCCTCTACCCAGCCCGACTTTTTGGCGATGTATCCCAAATTGCAGGTCGTTGCCGGCTTCAATAAGATCGAATCATTGTCGTGGGGACAAAAATTACTGTATGAACTGTCCTACGGAACGGATTTTTTTACCATAGAGGTTTTTTTCCGCGGTTTCCTGGTGTTGGGGTTTATGAAATGGGCAGGTAAAGATGCTATACTCCCGATGGCTTGTTTCTATTGTACCATTCATTTTGGAAAACCAGCGGCAGAATGTATCAGTTCTTATTTCGGGGGAATGCTGTTGGGAATCATCGTGTGTAATACCCGTTCCATTTTAGGAGGGTTATTGGTCCATTTGGGTATTGCCTGGATGATGGAGATCGGCGGGTATCTTGGCAATCAATATTTGAACTGATCCGGATCAAATGGTCCACTCATCATGAACAATTCCAACCAGGTAATATTTTCCATCGATCATTTTAAAAACTAACCGGAGACTTCTCCAGTCCATCCCGCCCAGTTCTTTGTTGAACCCGGGAAAATGGCTTTCTGTAAAATCACAACCGTCATACACAACTGAAAGATTGTTCATTGAGTTTCCTCCGCCAAGAAAATGATTTACTTTCAATGAATCGGGGGCAATAAAATCAACATCATATACAAATCGCTTCATGTATTCGTTCAAGGTCAGTTTGATCGGATCTCCACTCCCATCCATTTCACCCCATTCCATCCTGGCCTGTTTTTTACTTCCTGCTTCAGCGATCAATTTATCCGGGCTGATGACAAGGTCAGATGTTGTATCAATATAACCGTAAGGAGAAAAACGCAAACCGGTAGCCGGGTGAATAAAAGCAGCTAAAGATCTGTACTCTTTATTCTTTATCAGCGTCAATATCTCGCCGGTAAGTTTTAACAACTGCGAATCCCTGTAGGCTGTATTAGGTGCAGCGATTGCTGTGTCCGGGGCAACGACTTCCGGTGTTTTCTCTTTATCAGCAGACTTGTTTTTACAACTAAAGAAAAACAATAACACAAAAGGGATAACAAGTAACAACTTCATATAACCCGCATTTAAAATTTAAAAAAGCTACAAGCCTGTAAGCCGGATTCTGTCTCACCCTCCTCCGCTTACGCAGAGGTGGGTTTTGGACTATCATTTATCTGTGCTGACAGTTACTCGTCAGCATCAATCTGCCTACCCTGTACCCCGTCCCGGCAAGCCGGGCCTTGGGCGAGCAGCCCTCAGGCGGTACTATATGTGGCATTTCAGCATGCAAGGTTTACCCGCCAATGATGTTACCATCAAAAGCCGTAGGCTCTTACCCTACGTTTTCATCTTTACCCTGTAGTGCTATGCTACTACAGGGCTGTTATTTTCTGTGGCACTATCTGTTTCCCGACGTTAAGGTCGGGAACCCGGCTATTCACCGGTGCATTGCTCTGTGCTGTCCGGACTTTCCTTCCCGATTTGCATCGGAACGATAGCCTGGCTTGTAGCGATGCAAAGATAAGGCCTGCTACCGACCTGCTCCAAATGAGTGGTTGATCAAATGCTTTAAGGGTCTGTGGCTGACAGGTCTCCTTGCCGGGGTTTTATGCAAAGCATCTTTTAGATTTGAGAGGCGTTAAAAAAATATCTCTGTTGCCCCGAACCCATAATTTGGGTGATACTGATTCACAAACGACTTTACGTCTTTCTTTAATCGCAGAATATCATGTATCTCATCCCGCAGCACTCCTTCTCCTATTCCATGCACCACGATAAATGAATGCAGGTGATGATGCAGGGCCAGTTCGTAGTATTTTTCAAAGGTCTTTAGTTGCAGACTTAGAATTTCATAATTACTCATCTGCTGCCAGTTGTCCGTCAGTCTTTCTATATGCAGATCGATCATACTGCGGGCAGGTTCCAGGTGCTGTTTTGCTTTACTGGCCTCGTATAATTTATATCCTTTGGCAGACAGTTTTCCCAAATGCAATGGGGGTGGCTCCGGTTTGTCCTCATACTTTTTGTCGGGATACTTTTCAAATAACAGTTGTGAAAAAGTGGCGAGGTTCTTTTGTTTTAGTTCTTCAATTTTGGCAAAGAGTACTTTGGGTTTCAGTTTTACCAGCACTTCAAAATGGGGTTCCTTTTTCTTGTCCGGAGTAACCAATGAAAAAACAAATTCGAAAGAGGGGCTGTCGTTCAGGCTTTCAAATTCAATATCATGCAGGTAAAAATCCTCGAACGGATGAATGGTGTTCTTCAGGTCAAAATTTGGTTTGCCAAAATAATGGAGTTTGTAATTGAAATGGAAAGGGGTCTCTGTATGGTTTACCAGGTGGAGTTTTAATTCTTCCACTATCACATCACCAAATTCATCCAGGTCCATAACAGGCAGAAAAGTAAGCCAGACTCCATCTTCCACCCTTTTTTCTTTTGAAGGTTTTTCTTTCCGCACATCATCCACAAACTGTTTTTCTTTTTTTTCCGGGAACATCTTTTTCTCGGTGAACCGTTTGAAATAAGGGAAATCCACCTGGTCCATATACACCGGGAACGACACGCCTTTTACGTCCACCATCAGCATTTTATCATTGATGATGTCCAGCACGGTACCTTCTTCACCGGAATGCAGAATAAGAACAGTATCGCCGATCTGGTACTTCAATAGAGCTAAGATTTACAGAATTAAAAAAGTTAGTGGGGAAGTGGTGTACAAAGATAAAGCAGCAGGAGGCTATAAAAAGCAAAGAGTTGCACAATTAACTGTACAACTCTTTTACCCGGTGTTATTATGAATTTATTCTTTCTTCTTTGCCAGTTTGCTATGGGTATAGCTGTACAGGAAATAAATGACAAGTCCCACTGCCAGCCAGATAAGGAATCGCATCCATACCTTATGTGTCTCCTGGGCCATCAGGTAGAAACAACTCATCATACCGAGTATGGGTATCAATGAGAATTTCTTTATAAAGGTCAGCACTGCCATTGTAATAGCTATTACCCAAAAGGCAGCCATGGGCCAGGTGTCTTTTGTCCAGATGTCTTTAGTAAAATGTGAGGGAACATTTGTTACGATCAATACGATTGCAATAACCAGGAGTGCAGGGTAGATGAACTGGCCATTAATAAATGGCACTTTGAATTTACTTTCAGGTTTATCTTTTTGATATTGCAAGGCCAGCACTCCGGCACAAACCAGCACGAACGCAAATAAGGTTCCGATACTCGTCAATGAAAGTACTTCTCCCAGATTTAAGAATAAGGCAGGAACTGCTACCACTACACCGGTAAGGATAGTGGAAAAAGAGGGTGTACCATACTTTGGATGGATACGGGAGAATATCTTCGGCAATAACCCATCCCGGCTCATGCTCATCCATATCCTTGGCTGCCCCATTTGAAACACCAGCAATACACTGGCGGTGGCAATGATGGCGCTTACTGCTACAATAGCCGAAATAAACTTCAACCCTTTTTCATCAAATACCATTGCCAGCGGATCACCCACATTCAGTTTAGTATAAGGTACCATGCCCGTAAGTATCAACGCAAGAAGGACATAAACAACGGTGCAAATAATAAGCGAATTGATCATTCCCTTTGGCAGATCTCTTTGTGGGTTCTTACATTCCTCTGCTGTGGTAGAAATAGCGTCAAACCCGATGTATGCAAAGAACACTGCCGAAACTCCCTTCATAATACCGGAAAATCCGGTAGGTGTGAAAGGTGACCAGTTATCGGGGTTTATATAAAAAGCGCCTAATACAATCACAAAGAAAATGACCGCCAGTTTCAGCATCACCATAAGGTTACTTGCCGTTCTTGATTCTTTGATTCCGCGGAATACCACATAGGTGATCAAACAAACGATCAGCAAGGCCGGAACATCCATGATGATCCGAAAACCAAATAGCTGCGGTGCATCAGCCCAGGCTGAGGCAGCTCCATCCACTACTCCTCTTTTGGCAGACAAATAATCCATCGTCATCCAGTCAGGGATATGCAAGTTTGCCTTCGACATCATGTTGGTAAAATAGTCACTCCAGGAAATGGCGACGGCGATATTGCCGATAGCATATTCCATCAGCAGGTCCCATCCAATGATCCAGGCGAATATTTCTCCAAATGCCACATAAGAGTACGTGTAAGCACTGCCGGAAACCGGAACAGTGGATGCAAACTCCGCATAGCAAAGGGCTGCAAAACCACAGGCAATAGCTGTAAATATGTAAAGGAATACCACACCAGGACCGCCACTTGAAGCCGCGGAACCAATGCCACTGAAGATCCCGGCGCCAATGATGGCTGCCACTCCAAAAAAAGTAAGGTCACGGACTCCGAGTACTTTTTTCAGGCCTAAAGAATGTCCATCATGAAGACCAGCTTCGGCATCCTTAAGAATAGTGTTTATAGATTTCTTCCGGAAAAGTTGATTTGCCATATCAGTTGGTTTTGGTCAGGTTAAAATAGGGAAAAAATAGCGAAGAGCAAAAAAGAGAAAAGGGATGGATGATAAAACAGTTTCACGCTGAGGTCGCTGGGCACACAGGGAAGACAACCCAATTTCTCTCTGTGTCCTCCGTGTCCTCTGCGTGACCCTTAATGCTCCCGTTTAATAAGAAATTGTGCCAGTTCTTTCAGCGGCTCTTTTCTTTTGGACAATACGGCAATATCATCCAGGTGTGCCAGGGCTTCATCAAGGTATTTATTTTTTAGTTGTACGGCCCAATCGTCTACTTTACAATCCTTATAAATAGCCAATATTTTTTCCACTTTATCTGCATCAGTACCCGCCAGCAGCCTTCTCAATTCCTTTTGTTGTGCTGCTGTAGCTGCTTCAAAAGCATGTAATAACATAAATGTTTTTTTATTGGACAGTATATCTCCTCCCACCTGCTTACCGAATTTTTTGGGATCACCAAAAGCATCCAGGTAATCGTCCTGCACCTGGAAGGCGATGCCCAGCTTTTTGCCAAACTCATACAACAGGTGCTGGTTCCGTTCACCAGCACCACCCAATATGGCACCTGTTTGCAAACTGGCAGCCAAGGCAACGGAGGTCTTTAGTTCTATCATTTTGAGATATGCCTGCAGGCTTACGGCATCCATCTTCTCAAAGTCCATATCCATCTGCTGTCCTTCGCAAACCTCCTTTGCTGTTTTGTTGAATAAGGTTAAAATAGACTGCAGGTAGCTGATACTTATCTTATTCAGTTCTTCGTAAGCGGTTACCAGCATTACATCACCGGCCAGTAAGGCGGTACTGTCCCCATATTTTGTATGCACAGTTTCCATG
>JBEBIF010000154.1:0-7692 GCA_040080515.1 Chitinophagaceae bacterium
GCGCCCCGATGGGGCTTAAATACATCGTTACAATTCATTCTTCTGCTACCGACATTTCGCCTCTACGAGGCTAAGAGAATCAACTCCGCTAAAGGGGCAATTATTAATTCTTAATTTTTAATTATTAATTGATTTCCTCCACCCACTTATCCCTTTCATCCGGACTAAATTTCCAGGGGGCAAAGTTATTCTCCACGTTGCTGAACATGGCTGCCCATTCAGGCGGAGTATTGCTTTCTTCCATTACTAAATAGCGGCGCAGTTGCAGGATGATATCCAGCGGGCTGATACTTACCGGGCATTCCTGCACACAGGCATTACAGGTGGTGCAGGCACGAAGCTCTTCCACAGAAATGTAATCATGCAGTAAGGACCTGCCATCGTCTTTAAATTCTTTATTGGTATTGATGTTCTTACTCACTTCTTCCATCCGGTCACGGGTATCCATCATGATCTTTCTTGGCGAAAGCAATTTGCCGGTTTGGTTGGCAGGGCAGGCAGCGGAACAGCGACCACATTCCGTACAACTATACGCATCCATCAGGTTTTTCCAGCTCAGGTCCTTTATATCCTTTGCACCAAATTTTTGAGGAACAACAGCCTGCTCACCTGTGGGGGCCAGTTCTGGCTGCATGGCATACAATACTTCTTTTTGTATGGATTCCATATTCTCCATCTTTCCAGCAGGCTCCAGCCGGGCATAGTATGCATTGGGAAATGCGAGTACTATATGCAGGTGTTTGGAATAGGGCAGGTAATTGAGGAATGCAAAGATGCCCACGATATGCAGCCACCAGCAGCTTCTTTCCAGCAGTTCCAGTCCGCTGTTGCCCATTCCGTTCAGCAAGGGCTGCAGGTATTGTGATATTAAAAAATTGCCGGTTGGATGGGCGGCGTAATGTTCTGCTCCGCGGGCCTGCAGCAAGGTATCACTGGCATTTAGGAAAAGGAACAACGACATCAGCACCACTTCCGTTATTAAAATATAGTTGGCATCACTTCTTGGCCATCCGTCAAGATCGTTGCTGGCAAAACGTTTTAGTTTAATGATATTTCTCCGTATCAAAAAGATAAGACAGGATACCAGCACCAGCAGCGCCAGCACTTCAAAAGCATTGATGAGAAAAGTATAAAAACCACCGAGTGGTGCTGCAAACAGGCGGTGCTTGCCCGTGATGCCATCGAGCACTATTTCCAGCACTTCGATATTGATGATGATAAAACCGGCATACACAAAAAAGTGCATCACGGCCACCAGCGGGTTGCGAAACATTTTCTTTTGACCAAACGCCAGCAGCAATACATTTTGCCAACGCTTACCGGGATTGTCTGTAATGGACTCATCCCGGCCGAGTTTTATATTACGGCTGATCTCTTTTACTTTTTTGGTAAAGAACCAAACAGATAAAATGCTGATGACAATAAACAGAATTTGCTGGGCAAGTTGCATGGTAAGGGGTTACGTCTGCGAATTTACGGGTGATGACTGAAAGGACAGTCTGCAAAAAAAAGGATCAGGGCCCCAGCAATATATCCACCTGTTTAGATACTTCCCGGGATTGAAAATCAACCGCCGTTATTTTTACTGTGGCTACAATGTTAGCGGTCATTCCGGTCACGGTCCAGTTCCAGAGAAACCGGAAAAAGGTAACATTGCCCGTAGGTGTGGATTGCTGGAATAACAATGCACCAGTCGTTTTATTTCGCACTTCCACCCGGGCGGTACTTAATACGTTGTTATCAATCATTTCTCCTTCTACCGTTAACACAAAGCCATTTTCATACAGGGTATTGGCCACCGGGGTGGTAATGGTAACGGAGCCTGGCTGATCAGGCGGTAACGCAGGGGCCTCTTCTTTTTTGCATTGAATGGTGGCGAGGCTGATGGTGAATAATAATAAAGGGAGCTGTCTTACCTTCATATAAGGGGTTTCGGTAAAAATACAACTATTGTACATTTATCAATGTTGTGTTGAAAAAGGGGATTTTCATTAGAGTTAGGATTTCAACACAGAGATACAGAGTAACAGAGATACACAGAGTATTGATTTTCTGAATAACTCTCTCTGTGTAACTCAAATCCTCAATTACTCTGTGTTGAAATCCCTGGCTTTTTAGAAAGCCGCTGCAAGGATTACGGCCTGCTATTAAACTTTTTTCTAATTTTCAATTCTTAACGCCCAACCACTGCCTGAAAATGATACTAACATTCCCACTGCCAATAAAAACCATTCTTGTTTCCTTCCTGCTCCTTTGCAATTTTCATTATGCCAATGCCCAATTCAATTGTGGCACGGACACCTATAACCGGCTGCAGATGCAGAACAAGGAATTCCTTCAAAAGATGCAACAGGTAACAAACAGTTGGGTGGCTTTCAAAAGGAATGGTACTACCAGCAGAACGGCTGAAGACCTGTACACGTTGCCAGTGGTGTTTCATATCATACATAAAAATGGGGCGGAGAACATCCCGGATGCTACCGTGATGGAAGCCTTTCAGCGATTGAATGATGCGTTTGCCAACAGAGCGTCTTACGACCAGGGTTCTGGTGTGGATACCAAAATACAGTTCTGTATGGCCAGAAAAGACCCGGATGGCAATTTTACAACCGGTATCACCAGGACCTATGCCGACCTGCTTACAGTAAATCCATTTGTGAACCAGGACCTGCTGGAATCGTTGATCAAATGGGACCCTGACCGCTACATTAATATCTGGGTGGTAGCCGAAGTAGAACTGGCGGTAGAGTTTAAGCGCTGCAACTATACCGATTTTGATGCGGCCGGTTATGGCGGTGGCGGCCAGGTGGTAGCTGAAGCAAGTGTTCTACCGGCGATCATTGTTCATGAAATGGGGCATGCGCTGGGGCTGGCCCATACATTTAACGGCTGGTGTGTGAATAATGATTGTCTTACTGATGGTGACCAGATCTGTGATACACCACCGGAAGAGACCATTACTATAACGGGTGGTTGTAACGCTCCGGAGAATAGTTGTCATACAGATGCACAATCCGGATTCACCTCAGATCAGCTCGACCTGAAGACGAACCATATGGATTATGGTAACGGAGGTTGCCAGCATGATTTTACCCAGGGACAAAAGGAGCGGATGCGGTTTGTTATCGAAAACTTTCTTCCCGGTTTGCTTACTTCAGATGTATGCACCAATGATTGCACTCAGCCTGCCGAAGCCGAATTTACTTTTAATGCTTCTGTGGAATATTCCATTGGCAACACACTCACTTTTACCAATACGTCTTCCGGAGCAACCGCCTATGAATGGTTTGTAAACGATGACCCGGTTGCTACTACAACAGATCTTACTTATACTTTTCCCGGCCAGGGATGGTATAAGATCAGCCTTTTGGCCAAACCTTCTCCTGATGAAGTGCAATGCCGCAACATGCAGGTGAACTGGATACGGGTGTATTGCAGTATCAAATCAGAAGCGCTGGCCAATAAAAAGAAAGCTATAGTGGGAGAGACGGTCCATTTTTCAAGCACCATCGCACAGGTGGTGCCCCTGCCAGACCCCATTACCTATGAATGGTATGAGAATGGGAACCTGTTTGGCAACACGGCTTCCTTCGATCATAGCTTTACCACCCCAGGTTTTAAAATATTTTACCTTGTTACCATCCAGGGCGGATGCAGGGACACTTCCATGAAAAAAATGATAGATATAAAAGAACTGCCTGACTATAAACTGAACATCGACCATCTTATTTGTGATAACATAAAAGATAACAGGATCAGTTTCTCCGTTTGCAACGAAGGATTTATTGATATGCCTGCCGGAGTGCCCGTTACTTTTTATGCCACTAATCCCACTATCGGCATTGCAACGATCGTGGGAAGTGTTTTTTATACGGACGAAGTGATCGGTAAGTTTTGTTGTAAGGATTATGAAATGGAACTGCCCGCCGGTTATTCCGCTAAATATATTTATGGTGTGATAAATGATGATCATTCCATTGCCACCCCTTATGACCTGGCCACGGATTTTCCGGTCACCAGTTTCCTTGAATCAAAATATACGAACAACCTGGATAGTCTTTCCCTTGAAAAATTTACGGTCACCATCACACCGGGAGAAGCCACTACGGTAATTGGTTCAGCCGTTACCCTAACGGGAACATCCAGTCACCCCGCCACCTTCACCTGGAAAGCCGATCATGGAACTTTTTCCTGTACGGATTGTAACACTACTTCTTTTACCCCGGCCCGTTATACGAGGGTGATATTAAAAGGTGTGTCTGCCGGAGGTTGTGTGGCGTATGATACGATCATTGTAAAAGTGCTGGCCAATGGTGAAGTGTTTATTCCTTCCGGCTTTACGCCGAATAATGACGGGGTGAATGATCATTTCTATGTGCTGGGTGGTGAATCGGTGGCCAGGATCAGGAGCTTCCAGGTTTTTAACCGCTGGGGCGAAAAAGTATTTTCAAGAGAGAACATTGTACCAAATATTCCGCATTTAGGCTGGGATGGGAAACTAAAAGGAAATCCTTCTGTTCCCGGTGTGTATGTGTATTGGGTGACCGTTGAATTTGTAAATGGTGTTGAGAAACGATATAAAGGAACGGTTTCGCTAATTCAATAAATCCTGCAACCCGGTGGCTGAGATAATTTACTTAGCCTCGTAGAAGCGAAATGTTAGTAGTAGAAGCAATGAATCATATTAAATTTACAGAGCCCCATCGGGGCGAAATGTAAAATATTTCGCCCCGATGGGGCTCTAACACGTCACTTAAATATGTTTCTACTAACATTTTGCCCCGATGGGGCGATAAAACTCAGTTTCTAAATTAACTCTACCAATTGGTTCTCCTACTAAAAATGTATGGCATTCACCTTGAAAGACCCATTAGAAAACTCAAGTGAAGGGGTGGGAAATTTAAAAGCACTCAACACCAGCAGCAGGAACTTAACTCCTTTTTTATTTGTTTTGATCTTGGTCAGGTCAATATCCGGTGCCAGGTACCATTGCCGGTATCGTTTGATGTCAGGCCTGTTGAAAATGATATTTCCATTATCATCCTTTCCGATATTTTCTGTGCCGCCAAACATACCTTCAGCGCCGTAGCCGAGTGACAAACATAACCACGGGGGCAGATTACTTTTTGGAAAGAAAGATCTGAGGTTGATACTGGCCCAATAGGTTTGACCATTATAATCTTTTAAGAACCGTTCGGGAGAACTTTCGCCAAACAGTACATCGCTGCGTTGATTCAGTTGAGGGTCGTTATAGTTTTTGCGGTGAAATGACCATTTCAATTTGATACGTTGTTCATCCCAGGCTAATTCCTGTGCCACAAAAGTGCCGCTGCCGAGAATATTAGCGCCAAAGTCGGCCCAGCTCCAGCCCCATTCAGCGCTTTTGCCATCGAGGTATTCGATTGTTGTTTGAAATGCAAAGGAAGTAAGTCCGCTTATCCAGATCCTTTTTTTTCGTTCCATGCCCGTCCATTTCCACAGTTCATTGTTGGCCCTGCTTTCGATCCAGGTGCCATAGTAATGACCTACTTTATCTACCTGCTGCCATTCCCGGATGTCGTTGAAAGAATGGAGTGGTGTCTTGGTATATTGATCATACCAGGCGGAAGCAAGCAGCGCCATAATGCCGCCGTATCCCACTACATTGGCGCCGCCAACGAGCCAGGTACGTTTTTTCTTTTGTTCGGGAGTGAGGATGAGGTTTTTATTGAAGAGGGTGGTGTCTGAGATGTTCTTTGTTGTGACCGGGCCAACTAAGAATTCATTGTTGAGAGAATCCTGACCAATGGAAATATACACGGAACAGGTAAGTGTTAGTAATATGATGATTTTTTTTATCAAAAAGAGAGGATTATTTTTTTAAACGGCCCAGTTTTTTTCTGGGGTGCTGCCATGTGTTGAAAACAGAAATTATGATGACAGTATCTTTTTCTTGTGTGTAAACAATGACATACGGAAAGGTCCTGACGCCGGTTTGTCGGAAGCTCTTATATATTTTTTTAAACGCAAAAGGGTTTAACAGAATTCTGTTGAAGCCTTCCTCAACTGCTGCCAGGAATTTGGTATCAAGGTTAACTGCTTTGGGTTTGTACCATTGCATAGCTTCGGCAATATCCTGAAGAGCTTCTTCTTTTACTTCAAGCCGGAACTTCATGATTATTTCTTAAGGAGCGTTCTTTTTGCCTCAGCCCACGAATACGATTTTGATTTGCCATTTTTATGATTGGCAAGCCGCTTGTCCAATTCTTTCTTTTGTGCAGCCGTCAATTCATATTCCGAAGAGGCTTCCATTTGTTTTTCCAGAATTGTATAAACAGCTTGCAATAAACCGGCATCATCAATCTTGTCAACGGCTTTGTGAATATTTTTTTTGAGATGAACAGTCGTCATATTTCCAGATATTTACTGCTAAATTACAATAATTTATATAGAGGCTTTGCTTTCTGCTCAATCTTCCCGAATTTAGATTTCAATTAAAACAATTTTCAATGGACGCAGCAATACAATCCAAAATAGATACCTGGCTCTCCGGCAACTTTGATGACACTACAAAAGAAGCCATCACTCGTTTGCAAAAGGAAAACCCGGGTGAACTGGCCGATGCTTTTTATAAGAACCTGGAGTTTGGTACCGGTGGTCTTAGGGGCCTGATGGGAGTGGGCACCAACCGGATGAATAAATATACTATTGGAATGGCCACACAGGGCTATGCCAATTACCTGAAGCAATGCTTTCCTGCAGGAGTAAGTGTGGCGATCGCACACGATAGCCGGAATAACAGCCGCTTCTTTGCAGAGACCACCGCTAATGTTTTTGCTGCAAACGGGGTAAAGGTTTATTTGTTTGAAGCGTTGCGTCCCACACCGGAATTGTCATTCGCTATCCGCCAACTGAAATGCCAGGGCGGTGTGGTGTGTACGGCTTCGCATAATCCGAAAGAATACAATGGTTATAAGGCGTATTGGGATGATGGCTCACAATTAGTACCACCGCATGATAAGAACGTAATTAAAGAAGTGGACAAGATCGCCTCAGTGGATGATGTGAAATGGAGTGGTGGCGAAGCTAATATCACCTTGATCGGGAAAGATATGGATGAAGCCTATATGGAAATGGTGAAAAGCCTGAGTGTGTACCCGGAAGTGATCGCCAAACACAAAGACCTGAAGATCGTTTACACACCGATACATGGCACGGGCATTACCTTGTTGCCGGAAGTATTGAAACGTTTTGGTTTTGATAATGTACATATCGTAAAAGAACAAAGTGTACCGGATGGCAATTTTCCCACGGTAGCCTATCCCAATCCTGAAGAAAGTGAAGCCATGAGCCTGGGATTAAAATTGGCTGAAGAACTGGATGCCGATATACTCAGCGGTACCGATCCGGATGCTGACCGTATTGCCATTGGAGTAAAAGACAGCGCCGGCAAATGGGTGCTTATGAATGGCAACCAGACGGCTGTGCTTGCCTTCAACTACCTGATAGAAGCCCGTAAGGCAAAAGGAATAGCCAGGCCTAATGACATGGTGATAACGACGATCGTTACCACACCAATGATTGATGCGATAGCGGCAAAGAATGGCGTGAACTGCTACCGGGTGCTTACGGGTTTTAAATGGATAGCTGAGATGATCCGCCAGAAGGAGGGAATTGAAAACTATATTATCGGAGGGGAGGAAAGCTTTGGAT
>JBEBIF010000629.1:0-1630 GCA_040080515.1 Chitinophagaceae bacterium
TGTAGTAACTGGAGTATGTTCTCCTGCTGTTACATCCAACCCGGTAGTCCTGAATGTGGCCACTGCTCCGGTAATAAGTACACAACCAGCAAACAGAACGGTATGTGTCGGGCAAACTGCAAACTTTACTGTTGCCACAGTGGGTAGTGTTCCACCAGCAACGATGTACCAATGGCAGATCAGCACGGATAACGGTGTTAGCTGGACTAACCTGACAACAGGAGGTGCAAATTCAGCATCATTTACTACGGCTGCAACAACGGCAGCTATGAATAATAACAGGTTCCGGGTACATGTAACTAATGATTGCGGACAAACAACTACGTCTGCATCAGCAACTCTTACGGTTAATGCAGTACCTGTAGTAACAGCGACGGCACTTGCCTCAAGGATATGTATCAGTGATACCTTGATTGCATTATCGGGTTCACCGGTGGGTGGTACCTGGAGTGGTATCGGTGTTTCCGGGTTCAACTTTGTGCCATCCGCTACAGCAGTAGGTACGTATAACCTGACGTATACTTACACCAATGCTCTTGGTTGTACAGCGAGTGCAACGATAGTAGCCAAAGTAGAGGATTGCCAGGAAAGACTGAGGTTGCTGACAGACGATGCGGTGATCCTGTATCCGAATCCAAACAACGGAAGATTCAATATCAGGATCAACAGCACATTGTATAATTATCTTGGTATGAAAGTGTACAATCAGCAGGGTGAGCTGGTGAATGGCAAGCTTGTAAATGGGGTGATTAATTCACCGGTATTTGGTGGACTGGTATATGGCCGTGTGATCCCGGTTGATCTTTCCTATCTGCCGGCCGGTGTTTATCTTGTTAAGTTCTACTATGACGATGGTGTCAGAACTTCAGATAAAGGCTTTAAGGTCATAATAGGCGGGCATTGATAGATTGTAATAGCTAAAACATAGAAGGCACCCACTAATTAGTGGGTGCCTTTTTTCTTTGCTGAAATTGCTTGTGTAACTTTAGTGCATTATGGAATCCTCCACGGTTGCTTCAGGGCTTCAAAATCATCAGTCACAATTTCATCCGGTGGTTCCATTTGATCCAACAAAAAATAAACTCTTATTATTTGATTTTACATCACATAATAAGGAGCTGACGGAAGACATATTATCCGATACAAAAAGGTTTACAACATGGGTAGATGAAAAACTAAAAAATGCCAATGCCCGGTATGGCATCGGCGGTTATGCAGAACATCGTACTGTTTACAGTATCAGTGAAGTATTCGATGCCGGTAAACCAGGAGAAGAACCAAGAAGATTACACCTCGGAATTGATATCTGGGGCAAACCACATACTGCTGTGATGGCGCCATTACATGGTATTGTTCACAGCTATGCTTTCAATAACCGGTTTGGTGATTACGGCACCACTATCATACTTAGCCATTCATTACAAGGGTTTAGTTTTTATACACTTTACGGGCATCTGAGCTTGAATTCAATAAAAAATATCCGGGAAGGAGACAGGGTCGAAAAAGGAGATGTGTTTGCAGAGTTTGGTATTCCGGCTGAAAATGGAAGCTGGCCACCCCATCTTCATTTTCAGATTATTTTAGACATGGAGAATTATAAAGGGGACTATCCCGGTGTCTGCCGGATTTC
>JBEBIF010000630.1:0-1626 GCA_040080515.1 Chitinophagaceae bacterium
GTTTGACGCCGAGAAGAAAGTGGCAGTGGCTGATACATCGGTACAGAACCTGCAAAGAATGATCGGGCAGATAGAGGAGGAGAGAAAGCAAAGAGAAGAGCAACGGCATCACCTGGATAGTGACAGGCTGTTGAAAGAAAAAGAGCTGGGCATTAAGAAAGTGGACCTGGAACAATTGCAGCATCACCAGGAGAATACAAAAGACCAGATATTACAAACTCAGGCAGTACTGGATGGATTAAGAAATAATCTGGCTGAAGAAAACCGGAAACTTGATGCCAGAAAGAATGAACATGACCTGCTGAAGAGCATGATCGATTCGATGGAAGGTTATCCTGACTCCGTTAAGTTTTTACATAACAATACAAACTGGAATCATCACTCACCTATCTTGTCTGATGTGCTTTATGTAAATGAAGAGTACAGAACTGCATTGGAGAATGTGCTGGAACCTTACCTGAGTTATTATGTGGTGAATGACCTGCAGGAAGGATTGCAGGCGGTTCGTTTGCTGGATGAGAATAAGAAAGGGAAGGCAAATTTTTTCTTACTAAATAAATTTGAAGAACAACAGGCTGGTGTTTCATCTCACCAGCTGGAAGGAGCCATTCCTGCACTGAGTGTGGTGGAAGTGGAAGAAAAATACAGAAAACTTGCTGAACATCTGCTGGCCAATGTGTTTATCGCTGACAGCGAAGATGCTTTGCAGAACAGCAATGGATTTGTGGTAATAGAAAAGAATGGCAAGTATGTAAAAGGAAAATATTCACTTACCGGTGGCAGTGTAGGATTGATCGAAGGAAAAAAAATTGGCCGGGTGAAGAACCTGGAAAAATTGCAGGAAGAAATTGCGGTGCAGGGTCTGGTGGTAGAAGCATTGCGTTCTGAAATTCAGAGCCGTCATAATGAAGTGATCGCCTTTAATGAAGACCTGAGAGAAACTACTATCCGGGATACAGAGAGAGAAATACAGCTACTGACCAATGAAGTATTCTCCCTGCATAATAAACTAGAGAACCTGCATTCGATGCAACATAACAGCCAGCATCGCCTGGAAGAACTGGGACTCCAAATGCAGCAAACGCATAGCTCTGTAGAAGGGGTGAGAAATCAATTGACCGAGTTCAATGAACAGTTACAGGTTCATGCTGCTAAACTGGCTGAAGCAGATGAGGCCTTTAAAGTGACAGAGACCAGCTACAACGAAGCTACCCGCCAGTACAATGAATTTAACCTGAATGTGACGAAGCAACAAAGCAAAATAAACGGGTTAAAACAGGAACTGGAATTCAAGAGCAATCAGCTGAGCGACCTAAAAGGCCAGATTGAAAATAATACCACACAGTTAAGCGAAACGGAAAACAATATCGGGCAATCGGCACAGGCATTAAAAGAAATAGAAGAAGGATTGCTGCAATTGATGCACAGCAAGGAGGAAGAAGAAAGAAAATTAAATGAGGCTGACCAGGCATATTATAATTTTCGTAACCAGCTAAGTGAAAAAGAAAGTGAGATACGCCATAAAGTGAAGGACAAAGAACAGGTGGAGCATATGCTGGCAGCGATCAAAGACAAACTGAATGAACTGAAACTGCAATTAGCCGGTATGAAAGAAAGGCTGAATGT
>JBEBIF010000155.1:0-7621 GCA_040080515.1 Chitinophagaceae bacterium
GTACAGCGCAATGCAGCAGCGGCACGTACCAAAAACAGGGTATTTTAAAGAAGCAGCACAGCTCCGTTTTAACAAATGACACCCCCCTCAAAAAAGGCCGAAAATTCGCTCTTTCTCCCTAACTCATTGATATTAAAGCAACTTCATCCAGCGGGACGGTTGCTAACAGTCGCGGGATGGATTTTTCAAGTCGCGGGATGAACTTTTTAGGTAGCGGGATGGACTTTTCATGTAGCGGGATGGACTTTTCGGGTGGCGGGATGGACTTTTCATGTCGCGGAATTAACTTTTCAGGTAGCGGGATGGACTTTTCAGGTAGCGGGATGAACTTTTCAGGTAGCGGAATTAACTTTTCATGTAGCGGGATGAACTTTTCAGGTAGCGGAACAGGCAACTCCGGTGCCGGGATGGGCAACTCGGGGGCCGGAAATGTTAACGTCAGCAGCGGGACAAAAGCCGGTTTTTTCGGGAAATAATACAGTTCCGCCCGGAAAGGGATCGATTTCGGCGGAAGGGGCAACTGCAAAATCGGTACGGACAACGCTGCTTCCGGAAATAACAACAGCATGTATAAAATGAATAACAACAGGATTGTAAGGAGCATCAGCAACAACGGAAACGGTAAGAACGCTGCCGGGAGGAATAACTGCAGTAATGAAAACGATAACAAGAGTGGGATGCCGGGTCATTAATGTAAAAAAATAAGAAAGAGGTGGTCCGGTGCCATTCAGTTCAGCACAGTAATAACAATCGTTATCTTTGCAACTTAATAATCAATCAATGAAAGAAGTCTATATCATCTCCGCCGTCCGTACACCTATCGGCAGTTTTGGCGGATCATTAAAAGCATTATCAGCCACACAATTGGGCGCCGTTGCCATAAAAGGGGCCTTGCAAAAAGCCGGTGTAAAACCGGAACTGGTACAGGATGTATTAATGGGCTGTGTGATACAGGCCAACCTCGGACAGGCACCCGCCCGGCAGGCCGCTAAGTTTGCCGGCTTGCCCAATGAAGTGAATTGTACCACCATCAATAAAGTTTGCGCCAGCGGTATGAAAGCTATTGCACAGGCAGCACAAAGTATTTTATTAGGCGATGCAGATATAGTGGTGGCCGGTGGAATGGAAAGCATGAGCAATGTGCCCTACTACAGTCCGTTGCTGCGCTGGGGTAATAAGTATGGGGATGTGATACTGATAGATGGACTGGCAAAAGATGGCCTTACCGATGTGTATGATGGCAAAGCAATGGGCAATGCAGCAGAATTATGTGCCGGCACTTGTGGTGTCAGTCGCACGGAACAGGATGCGTTCGCCATTGAAAGTTATAAACGCAGCCAGGCCGCCTGGGAAAAAGGATTGTTTGATAATGAAGTAGTGCCGGTAGAGATACCACAGCGCAAAGGCGACCCCGTCGTGTTTGCCAAAGATGAAGAGCCGTATAATGTAAAGTTTGATAAGATACCAACATTAAGTCCGGCCTTTGTAAAAGACGGAACCGTAACTGCAGCCAATGCCAGTACGATGAATGATGGCGCCGCAGCAGTTGTATTAATGAGTAAAGAAAAAGCAGACGAACTGGGATTGAAACCCATCGCTAAGATCCTGTCATATGCCGATGCGGAGCAGGCGCCGGAATGGTTTACCACTTCACCCGCCATCGCCGTGCCAAAGGCAGTAGCAAAGGCCGGACTTACCATGGATGAGATCGCCTATTGGGAACTGAATGAAGCCTTTGCTGTAGTGGGTATTGAAAACACCAAACGGATGAAACTGGATCCTGCAAAAGTAAATGTGCATGGAGGTGCAGTATCAATCGGTCACCCGTTAGGTTGCAGCGGTGCAAGGATCATCGTTACACTCATCAATGTATTAAAAGCGAATAAAGCCCGGTACGGCGCCGCAGGCATCTGCAACGGCGGCGGTGGGGCCAGTGCGATGGTGATTGAAAACATGGGAGAGTGAAAAGTCAATAGTCAATAGTCGATAGTTAATACACTTACAGACCGAAGCCTCTTCCAATTAGTGAAAGAGGCTTCGGTCTTTAAAAAACTATTATTTTTTATCTTTTATCTTACTGAAAGAGGCTTCGCTCTGTAAGAAACTATCATCTATCATCTATCATCTAACATCTGCTATCATCTAACATCTGCTATCATCTATTTGCTAATTGACTGTAAAATAACACACACACGGCGTACACTTCTTATTTCCGCACATAGGAGTGATCTCCAGTTTATAATTACCGGCTACAGCAAAAGTGTAGGTCCATGGAAAAGTGAAGTTGGGATAATTCTGTACTATAGCACCCGTAACATTGTTTTTCAGAACAGCGGTGTACTTGGCAGTGCAGGTGCCCTGGCAAATATATTTTCCTTTCAGGTTAAAGGGTTTTCCTTTGGGCACAGCAAACTGGTGGCCGCAGTTAACCGTCATCGGCGGATTGGCAGAAATGGTGGCGGTAAAAGGTTGCCACCCATTTACTTTACAATCGCATGCCGTGGGACAGGTCACTGTAAAGAAGTAACGGCAGGGCGTACACCTTGTGGTACCACAGATAGGGGTGATCTCCAGGCTGTAATTGCCGGCAACAGGAAACTGGTGTATCCAGGGAAAGGTAAAAACAGGATAGTTGGCCACAACTGCACCGGTAACAGCATTTTTCAAAACAGCGCTGTATTTGGCAGTACAGGTGCCAATGCATTTGTACACCTGCTTCAGGGTTATCTTATCCGTGCATTTCAAACTGAACTGGTGCCCGCAGTTGACGGTCATTGATGCGGTATTGATAATAGCGGTGCCGGGCTGCCATCCGCTGGGATTACAGGCGCAGGCAGGCGCTGCCGGTCCAGGGGCGGTGGTTTGTGCCATCACAATGCAGCCTGTAAAAGCAGCAAGGAACAATAGAAACAATCTTTTCATGTTAATGAGTTTAAGGTTAAAGAGAAGAAGGGGTGTTTAGAAATAGGGTTAATGAGTACTGTAAAGCTATCGTACCCGGGCAGGCAAAACAATACTACTTTTGTGTAATAGATTTGCTGTATTAAAGCCCGGATTATCAATGAAGGAGATCAACATACGTACCGCCACTACCCAGGATGCAGCGCTGATAGCTGACCTTAGCCGCAGCACCTTCCACGAAACATTTGCAGCACAAAACACCGCAGCAAACATGGAGAAATTCATGAACGGGCAGTTTTCAGCAGCATTGCTGATGAAGGAAGTAGGCGCTCCGGGCAACATTTTTCTGCTGGCATTTACCGGCGAAGAACCAGCCGGCTATGTACGATTGAGAGAAAACAACAATCCCCCGGAACTGGGTGCAGCCAATGCGCTGGAAATAGCCCGTATCTATGCCACATCCAATGCTATTGGAAAAGGAGTGGGCAAAGCACTGATGCAGGAATGTATCCGCATTGCTTTGGAAATGAAAAAAGAACTGATCTGGCTGGGCGTGTGGGAACATAACCAGCGGGCCATAGAGTTTTATGCCCGCTGGGGATTTACCAAATTTGCCGAGCATGAATTCCTGCTCGGCGATGATGCACAAACCGATTGGCTGATGAAAAAAGATTTAATCCGTTAACTTTAAAACATGAAAAAACTACTGCTTCTTTCGTTCCTGCTCAGTTACCTGTTTACCGCTACAGCACAGGACAAGCCTGCTTATATATTATATAATGCAAAAGGCAAAAAAGTGTCGTACAAAAAGATGATACGGGTATTGAAAGAAAAGGACATTGTACTGTTTGGTGAATTTCATAATAATGCCATTACACACTGGTTGCAACTGGAAGTAACAAAAGAGCTGCAAGCAACCCGTGATATGATACTCGGCGCAGAAATGTTTGAAGCAGACAACCAGGAACCGCTGAACCAATACCTGCAGGGAAAGCTCAGCGCCAAAGGCCTTGATTCCAATGCCCGCCTCTGGAAGAACTATCCTACAGATTATGCACCCCTGGTAAACTTTGCAAAGGAAAAACAACTACCCTTTGTGGCCACCAATATTCCCCGCAAGTTTGCCTCGCTGGTATCCAAAGGCGGCTTTGAAAAACTGGACAGCCTGCCTGCCGAACAAAAGAACTGGATCGCCCCGCTGCCCGTGGCCTATGATGCAGAACTGCCCGGCTATAAAAAGATGATTGAAATGATGGGCGGCCATGGCGGCCCCAATTTGCCAAAGGCACAAGCTATTAAGGATGCCACCATGGCACATTTTATCTTACAATATTATAAACCCGGAAGCTTGTTCATCCATTACAACGGAGCATATCATTCCGATAATCATGAAGGGATACTTTGGTATTTACAACGATCAAAGCCGGAATTGAAGTACGCCACCATCAGCACGGTATCCCAAAAAGATATTCATTCCCTGCTGGCAGAAAATAAAGGGAAGGCTGATTTTATCATCTGTGTGGATGAGGATATGACGAACACCTACTAAACGGTAGCGGGTCAGTTTGAAATTTGGCCGTCTTAAAATCCATTTGAACCACATAGAAAGATAGAAACATAGGCAAACGCATAGCTATGTGTATTTCTATTGTATACCTATATGTCTATGTGGTTCAAACTTATTTCAAAATGACCCACAACCTACTAAACGCATTTGACCAAATAAACACTATTTTGCAGCTGATTACCGCTGCGGCTCGTCTGCTGCACATAACCATTAAATATGACAAGGCTACTCTTAATAATATCCCGTAAATTTTTCATTACCAGTCTTGCCTTACTGGTCTGTTTCTGCGGTGCCGGACAGAAGAAAGATGTATCCATCCGGGTTTCGCAGGATGAATCGGTGTTGCTCAGCGATTTTGCTACCACCGTTCAATTAAAAAAAAGAACGTTCAAGTTCCAGGTGCTGCTGGAAAACGTGAAAGGGGTGTATGTGTTTGCAAGTATCCGGGATTCGATCTACCGCTTTACCGAAACAAGTCCCATCCGTGATTTTATCTATCTGCCCCTCCTCGAATTAAAAGAAGATGAATTTAACCAGAATAAGGAACTGAACATCAGCGAAACGGGCTGGTCGTACTGGTTTTATGATACAACATTGGCCTGGCATCCTTTTAATAATAAAGTAATAGGGTTGGGGAACGACCGGGTGGTGTGCAGCAAAATAATCAAACAGTTCTATGATGTGGGAGAAAGGAATATTATCAAAGTAAGAGATATCAACACCCCGCTGTACCTGTTCTTTGTGGTCGTGTCTGAATATGATGCGAATGGTACGCCAACCACGGAATTATTACGCAAAAAGGTAAAGATCGAGTGGGTCCATGAGGAGTGAACAGCCCGCTATCGGGAAATTTCTCATCCCTACGGGTAAATTTTCGTATCGGTCCCTGCACTAAATACTTCCCCCTGTCGTTATTAGGAGCGTCAGACCAACTTTTCAGAGAAATACCAGGTCTGCATTAAACCATCCGGCAAATGCCCTGTCTATTGTCGGTCTGTTTATTTAAAACTAAAAAAAACCTTTATGAAAGCCAGAATCCTCTCTCTAGCTACACTTATTTTATCTGTATCCATTTTATTTACGGCCTGTCAAAAAGATACCAAATCAGATGATACTGATTACAGTGAACAATCATCTGCGCATTCTGATGACCAGTCCCGTTTTTCCACCGAAATTGATGCCGTTGCCAATGATGCCAACGCCATGCTGGAAATCACCAGCGGATTTACCGGTCGTGCAGAAAATGTGAATTCCATTATTTGCGATGCGGATGTGGTGATTGACACCCTCAGCAATCCCCGCACCATCACCATTACTTATAATGGTACCAATTGCCTCGGCAATCGTACCCGCACCGGAGTAGTGGTCATTTCAATGGCACAGGGCGTCCGCTGGAAGAATGTCGGCGCAGTGCTGAATGTAAGTTTTCAAAATTTAAAGATCACCCGTTTAAGTGATAATAAAAGCATCACCATCAATGGTACACAAACCTATACCAACGTAAGCGGTGGTTTGCTGTTCAACCTGGTGGCGCTTGGTACCATCACACACACCATTACCAGCAGCAATATGTCGATCACCTTTGACAATGGTTCCCAGAGAAACTGGCAGGTGGCAAGAAAAAGGGTGTTTAGCTACAACAATGGTATTGTGATCACAGTTACCGGCACACATACCGACGGTTCAGTAACAGGAATTGCAGAATGGGGAACGAACCGTTTTGGAAATGGGTTCACTACTATCGTAAGCGAGCCATTGATCTTCCGCCAGGATTGCAGCTTCCGTCTTACAAGCGGTAAAGTGGCGCACAATACCAATCTCTTCAATTCATTTGTGATCTTTGGATTAAATGCTGCCGGAGCACCTGTAAGCTGCCCCGCCGGTAATTATTATATGAAGATCGTTTGGACAGGACTCGCCGGCATTCCCCATACACTGATCATCCCTTATTAATTTATCTGTTGCAGAATAGCAAGACCGTTCAGCTTCCGGCTGAACGGTTTTTTTATTTATGGACGGCTGTAACTGGCATTTTACGACTAAATTAGCGGTGTTATGGCAGTCACCGTTATTACTAATATCAAACAGCTTGTCAATATCCGGGAAGAACATCAGTTGCTCCGGGGAAAAGAATTAGCCATCTTGCCATGTATTGATGACGCTTATCTTATTATCGAGGATGGGATCATTACCGAATATGGAGAAATGGAAAAATTCCAAATAGCAGATTCCAAATTCCAGGATAGTCATATCATTGATGCCACAGGTCAGTTCATTTTACCTTCCTGGTGTGATAGCCATACGCACCTGGTATTTGCCGCAAGTCGCGAAGAAGAATTTGTAGATAAGATAAATGGGATGAGCTACGCTGAAATTGCCGCAAAGGGTGGGGGCATTTTGAACTCTGCCAGGAAGATAGAAGCTGCTACAGAAAGAGAGTTGCTGCAATCTGCAAGAGCAAGACTGCTGGAAGTGATACAGCTTGGCACCGGCGCTATAGAGATCAAAAGCGGTTATGGTTTATCTGTGGATGGAGAATTGAAAATGCTGCGGGTGATACAGCAATTAAAAGAAACTTCACCCATTCCCATCAAAGCCACTTTTTTAGGCGCCCATACTTATCCGCTGGAATACAAAGATGATCACCAGGGCTATATTGATCTTATCATAAATGAAATGCTTCCGGTAATTGCCCGGGAAGAGCTGGCCGATTATATAGATGTGTTTTGCGAAACCGGTTTCTTTTCACCCGAAGAAACAGAAACGATCTGCCGTGCCGGAATGCAGTACGGGTTGAAACCAAAGATACATGCCAACCAGCTCCATTTATCCGGTGGCACACAAACAGGAGTGAAGCTCGGCGCCATCAGTGTGGACCACCTGGAAACAATGGATGAAGCGGCTATTACCGAACTGGCGAACTCAAAAACCATTGGGACCTTACTTCCAACTGCTGCCTTCTTTTTAGGGATGCCCTTTCAACCAGCCCGGCAACTGATCAATGCAGGTTGTGCCATTGCATTGGCTTCCGATTTCAATCCCGGATCATCGCCTTCCGGTAATATGAACCTCGTGGTGGCCATGAGTTGTATCCGGATGAAGATGCTGCCGGAAGAGGCCATCAATGCAGCTACATTAAATGGCGCTTATGCC
>JBEBIF010000631.1:0-1621 GCA_040080515.1 Chitinophagaceae bacterium
AAAAAAAGACCCCGAAGGGGTCAAATATGAATAGCTCCGGGTGAAACCCGGAGAGGAGAGGAGAAAGGGAATATCGAACAGATGAACAGAAGAACAAGGAATGATGAAGTAAAAGACCCCGAAGGGGTCAAATATGAATAGCTCCGGGTGAAACCCGGAGAAAGTGAGCAGAGTAAATGAATTTGGAAAAGTGAAATTGCCCACAGGGCCCTGCGGGGGAAATTTGTTGAAAGAACAAAGAGTTCCTGCAAAGAGGGAGATTTCCCAATTCCAAAATATAAAATCAACCAGTATTATTAACTAAAAAAAGTAAATGGCAGTACCACAAAAACCCGGAGGCGGGTTCAGCAGACCACCAGGAGGCGGGGGTTTTAAACCCGGCGGTGGCGGATTCAACAAAGGCGGTTTCAGGGGCAGATTTGCTCCCCGCAAAGAAGCAGAACATCGGATCAATCATTTCATTCGTGTACCACAGGTGCGGCTCGTAGGTGACAATGTTGAAGTAGGTATCTACGACACACCAGTAGCATTGAAAATGGCGCAGGACCAGCAACTCGACCTCGTCGAGATCTCCCCCACAGTAGATCCGCCCGTTTGCAAGATCATCGACTACAACAAATTCCTCTACGACAAGAAGAAGAAGGAAAAGGAAATGAAGGCCAAGAGCAAGGTCTCCGAAGTAAAGGAGATCCGGTTCACACCCAATACAGATGATCATGACTTTGACTTCAAAGCAAAGCATGCGGTGGAATTCCTGAAAGATGGAAATAAAGTAAAAGCCTATGTGCAGTTCAAAGGACGGGCCATCCAGTTCCAGGACAGAGGTCAGTTGCTGTTGCTGAAGTTTGCAGAGCGGCTGGCAGAAGTTGGCGTGCTGGAGAATATGCCTAAGATGGAAGGCCGCAGAATGCTCGCCATGTTTGCACCAAAAGGAAAGAAAAAACCATAAGGACAATTGATATTTAGTATGACCCCTTTTCAATTTGTATTGAAAAGGGGTTATTTATTACACTAATCCCTTATTCCATAGCCGATTTAAGCCGTTGATACAAAATTCGTCCCGAACGGAGTGTAAACCGTTCCTTTCCGTATCTTGGTCGTTATAAAACAAGTACATTATGCAATTATCACCTTCCAAACTTTTTTTCGTTACCATTTTAATGGCTGTATCAGTTGCGGCAATAGCGCAACCCGCTGCACCAAGACAAGACTCCGCCCGCCGGCCGGCAGGCCCCGCCACAGGCCCAAAGCCGTATAAAGAAGTCATCACTTCCAAAGCCCTGTCAGATGGTGGCTTGTTCTGGGTACATAAAATAGAAGACAAGTATTTCTTTGAGATACCCGATTCATTATTCAACCGGGACATACTGGTGGTGAACCGCCTTTCCAAAGCAGCAGCTGGTATGCGGGTTGGTGGATTTGCCGGTTATGCCGGTGATGATATCAGCCGCAATGTGATCCAGTTTCAAAAAGGACCGAATAATAAAGTATTCCTGCGCAGCATCTCTTTTGCAGAATACACCAAAGATTCCACTTCCTCCATGTACACCGCTGTGAAGCGGTCCAATGTGCAGGCCATCGCTGCATCTTTCGATATCAAATCATTGGGAAAAGATTCCAC
>JBEBIF010000156.1:0-7623 GCA_040080515.1 Chitinophagaceae bacterium
CTTAGAAAACCATTTATCATGACCTGGAACTCTATTATGGGTTTTATTTCGACCGTAACCCTTTTGCTGCCATTTTTTCTCATTCTCCTGCTGAGATTAGCCACCTACCGCAGTTTTCCTGCCTTATTGCTGTATTACTTTATCGTTTCTGTTTACAATATGCTTACAGAGGGATATATCAAAGCCCCTGCTGATGTTGTGTATTACTGGGGGTTAGCGAATAACCTGCTGGATGTTCCTCTTATGATGTATTTTCTTACGTACTTCAGTCCATCAAAAGCTTTCTTAAAAAGAATGCGGATGATCGTATTGGCTTTTGTTGGCTGGGAGCTGGTAGTGCTTTCTTTTCGTGGTTTGAATATAGATGCGATAACTATCATACTGGCCCCGGGTCTTCCGCTGGTACTGGGTTATTGTCTGTACTTTTTTACCCGGCAGGTAAAGCTGGCCATTGTGCACCGCAAAGCCACTGGTAAAGCTATGATGGTTTCTTCGCTGTTGTTTGCTTATGGTTGTTATACTATCATTTACCTGATGTATTATGTTTTCAAAGCCCATCTTGATCCTAATAACCAGGTAAAGACACAATATGTAGAAGATACTTTCTTAGTGTACTTTATGGTCACCTTCCTTTCTTCGTTGCTGATCAGTGCGGGTATCCTCGTTGAAAGAAAGAGAATATACAAACTCACTGAATTAAAGATCACCCGGAAAGAATTATCAAAAATATACCCGGCAGACACAAAAAGGACCGTTCCGTTAAGAACAGCCCTTCTTGATTTTGATAAAGATCACTGGAATTAAAAACAATACTTCCTTTCCGCAATCATTTTATCAGCAATTCTTCTTCTGGCATCCTTGCTGTTGAATGGTTCTGCTTTGGTAAACCGCTTCAATCCCATTAATATCATCCGCTGTTCATCGCCATCAGAAAATGCATTCACAGCATCCTTTCCGGATTTATTTACTTTATCTGCCGCATCATACAGGTAGGTTCTCATTATATCCAGGTGCAACTGCACATTTGCTTCTCCCTGCTGGTCAGCCATCTTCATTATCCGGAGTAATACACTTTCCGCATTATATGTTTCAATGGCCATATCTGCAATATTCATCAGCACCTCCTGTTCGTTCTCTATTTTCATCATCAGCTTTTGCACTGCCGCACCCGAAACCATCAGGATGGCCTTCTTCAGGTTGGCAACCAGTTTTCTTTCTTTGGCAAAAGGCGTTTCATCTTCTGCACCAAAGTCAGGAATGCTCATCAGCTCTTTCTGTACCGCCATAGCCGGGCCCATCAGATCGAGACGGCCACCCATTGCTCTTTTCAACGTCATATCTAACGTAAGCAGCCGGTTGATTTCATTCGTTCCTTCATAAATACGATTGATACGACTGTCACGATAAGCCCTTGAAATATTATACTCAGCGCTGAAACCATTTCCACCATGAATCTGAACGCCTTCGTCCACAACAAAATCCAGTACTTCACTACCATATACTTTCAGCATGGCACATTCAATGGCAAATTCTTCTGCACCACCCAGTAAGGCTTCGCTAAAAGGTTTGCCGGCTGCCAGTAATTCATGTTCCTTATCATCCACCCATTTGGCGGTGCGATATAAGGCGGATTCTCCCACAAATACTTTAATGGCCATTTCAGCCAGTTTGTGTTTGATAGCGCCAAAATTGGAGATCGGTTGTTTGAATTGCTCTCTTGTCCTGGCATACTCCACAGTTCCGCTCAGTGATTTTCGGGCGCCACCCAATGCTGCTGCGCAAAGTTTCAGACGGCCTATGTTTAAAATGTTGAAAGCGATCTTATGTCCTTTGCCAATTTCACCCAGCAGGTTTTCTGCCGGCACTTTGCAATCCTGGAAATACAATTGCACTGTAGAGGATCCTTTGATACCCATCTTGTGTTCTTCAGGACCTTGTGTAAATCCTTCCGTTCCCCTGTCCACAATAAAGCCGGTGAATTTATCGCCATCCACTTTGGCAAACACTGTGTACACCTGGGCAAAACCACCATTGGTGATCCAGCATTTCTGCCCGTTCAGGATATAATATTTTCCATCATCACTCAGCTTTGCAGATGTTTTTGCACCCAGGGCATCGCTGCCGCTGTTAGGCTCCGTCAATCCGTAAGCACCTGCCCATTCACCACTTATAAGTTTGGGAATATATTTTTCTTTTTGCGCAGCCGTTCCAAAATACAATATCGGCAATGTACCGATGCCCGTATGTGCAGCAATGGCCACAGAGAAGGAGTGACCAGCACCCAGGTATTCATTTACAATGGTGGACGTAACAAAGTCTTTTCCCAGTCCGCCATATTGTTCCGGAAAGGAAGTAGCCAATAATCCCTGTTCGCCTGCTTTTGTTACCAGCGACTTCATCAGGCCCGGCTCCAGATCGTCAATACGGTCCAGAATAGGAAATATCTCTGCATCCAAAAACTGGTTGCACATATCCCGGATCATCAATTGTTCTTCGCCAAAATTTTCCGGCGTAAATGTTTCGAACGGAGATGATTCTTTCACCAGCCATTCGCCACCTTTCAATACGGTGTTTGTTGCTGCTGCAGTACTCATTGTATTACGGTTTTAGTGTTTGCGAGGCGAAGCCGAAGCAATCTCCCCAAATAATTTTTTTATGTTACCAGTTTAGTGCTACCCACAGTGCCCTTCGGGCTATCATCGTTCCTTACAGCCTGTCCCGCCCTCATGCGGGATCGCATTTATCCACCGAAGCTTTAGCGCAGGCGGACTCTTGTACGTTCTGTTCGCTACTCTGCATCCCCGGGTTTCACCCGGAGTTATTCATGTTTGACCCCTTCGGGGTCAATACACAACATCAAACATTCAAACTTTTTCAAAAAACAACACGATGTATTTCATTTTTAAATTTTCACATCATCACATTTTCTCATTTCCTACCCGCTATTTCAAATTATCATACACCACCTGCAGCACTTCCTTACACACATCTATCCGGTCAGAGGGTACGGTTATTAATGCTTCATTCAATGTTTCATCCGCCAGGGCCATTGTTTCTTCCTGCAACTTTTGCGCCTGCTTTGTCAGGTATATCAGGTTGATACGGCGATCATTTTCTGACGCCACTCTTTTTACCAGGTTAAGCTTTTCCAGGTTATCTACCAGCCGGGTAATGCTGGGCTTGTCACGAAAAGTAGCGTTACACAATTCCTGCTGGCTGATACCCTCCTGCTTCCACAAATGATACAGCACACTCCATTGCTCAATGGTAATATTCAACCCTGCTGCATTGAATTTCTTTTGCAGCCGCCGGGCAATAGCAGTAGAAGCCTTTCCGGTGATAAAGCTGTAGAGTTCCCCTTTTTTAAATTGGTTGTTTGGCATATAGTTGTTTGTGCAACTATCCAAAATTAATATTATATTTGAATCAACCAAGTTATTTTTTGTAAAATTTTGCACCTGTGGCCGAAAAGAAAACATATGCCTTCAAAAACTCCCTCCTAAGCTATCTCCGGTTTGGCTCGGGGCCAAAGCTGGTTGTCTGTTTTCACGGATATGGTGAGGAGGCCGCCTCTTTCGGCTTTCTGAGTAAGTACGCTGGTAATCAATATACTTTTTTCTCTATTGACCTTCCCTTCCATGGCAAAACGGAATGGCAGGAAGGACTCAATTTCTCCGGACAGGAGTTGGTACTCATCGTTCAAAATATACTGGCAGAAAACTATCCCGGGCAAAAAAATGTCAGTCAGCAATTTTTGCTTGTTGGCTTTAGTTTGGGTGGCCGGGCGGCGCTGACACTTTACCAGCAACTGCCAGCTTCTGTTGAAAAACTTGTTCTGCTGGCACCCGACGGGCTGAAAGTGAATTCCTGGTATTGGCTGGCCACTCAAACATGGTTAGGTAATAAGTTCTTTGCCTTTACCATGAAAAAGCCGGGTTGGTTTTTTGGATTGCTGAAGTTGATGAACAAACTAAAGTTGGTCAATACAAGCATTTTCAAGTTTGTCAATTATTATATTGGAGATACCGAAGTGCGGCGGCTACTCTACACCAGGTGGACCACCTTACGGAAGTTAAAACCCAATTTAAACAAGATAAAAGAACTGGTACTGCAACATAAAACGCCGGTAAGGTTAGTTTATGGCATCCATGACCGTATCATCCTGTCATCAGTAGGCGAAAAATTCAAACAGGGTATTGAAGAATTCTGCACCCTTACCGTTATCCACTCCGGTCACCAGGTACTGCATGAGAAGCATGTGGAGGAAATATTGCCTGCTTTGCTGCACTAATGGCAATGATTAGCTTTGCCAGATTCCATGATTCTCCTTTATATTATCATACCACTATTTGTCATTTACAGCCTGCTGATTCTTTATTACTGGCTTATATGGAGATCTCTCCCTGATTATATCCCATCTGCCACTTTACCAAAAACGACCATCAGTGTTATTATCCCCGCCCGGAATGAAGAAGAGAATATTGGTCCTTTATTACAGGCTTTGCAAAAACAAACCTACCCGGCACACCTATTTCAAGTGATCGTAGTTGATGATCATTCCACAGATGCCACCGCCAGCATTGTGCTGCAGTTTCCATCGGTTAAACTGATACAGCTAAAAGAAGACAACATCAACTCTTATAAAAAGAAAGCAATAGAAAAAGGTATCGCCGCTGCCACCGGTGAGCTGATCGTTACCACAGATGCTGATTGTTTACCATCACCCGGTTGGCTCCGGTTACTAGCAGCTTTTAAGGAGGAAAAACAGGCTGTATTTATTGCCGCCCCGGTGGTGATCAATTGTAATTCATCAGTAGTACAGCTATTCCAGGCGATGGATTTTATGGTATTGCAGGGTATCACCGGCGCCGCCGTGTATAAAAAGAGTTTATCCATGTGCAATGGCGCCAATCTTGCCTATGATAAAAAAGTGTTTGCTGAAGTAAACGGGTTTGCCGGCATTGACAATATTGCCTCCGGCGATGATATGCTGCTGATGCATAAGATATGGAAGCAATACCCGGAGAAGGTTCATTACCTGAAATCAAAAGACGCTATTGTTTCCACCCAGCCCATGAAAACATGGAAAGATTTTTTCAATCAGCGTATCCGCTGGGCCAGCAAAGCAAAGAAGTATGACGACAAAAGAATACTCCCGGTATTGCTGCTCGTTTACCTGTTCAATCTTTCCTTTCTTGCATTGGCAGTTTCAGGTTTCTTCTCTTACCATTACTGGATTTATTTTTTACGATTATGGATAGCAAAAACAATTATAGAATTGCCTTTTTTTATATCATTGTCAGTTTTTTTCAATAAACAATGGGCCATTAAATTATTCTTCTTTTTCCAGCCGCTGCATATTCTTTACACCATTATCTCGGGATTTTTTGGACAGTTGGGAAAGTATGAGTGGAAGGGGAGGAAGGTGAGCTAAGAGAAAGACAGAAGAAGAAAAAGAGATGAAGAGTAAGCCTGAACATTCCCTCTTTATCTCTTTCACTCTTTTAACCTCTTTGCTAAAATTTTTTCTTCTCTCTCTTTTCCCTTTTAACCGCTTAGCTTACCTTTCCTGCATGAGTCATTCACAATCATTCCAGGCAGCAGCATGGCGAAGGCTGAAAAAAAACAAGGGGGCTGTCTTTGGATTGATTGTAATTGTGCTTTCTGTTCTGGTGGCCGTTTTTTCCTACTTCATTGCGCCGGACCCTTCCCCATTTGCCAACAGGATCATTTTAGAGATTGGTGGCGAAAAACCTGGTTATAAGCAGGAATTCATCAAAGTAAAAAAAGATAAAGACGTTGGTTCAACCGGTTTTCTGCAACAACTCATGTCGGGCAAAGAGGATAAATATTACTATATACCAATAGTAAGCCATGAGCAAAAAGGTGATAGCATTATTGTTCAGAAATACATTGATGAAGGCGTATCAGAAAGACAGGCATACAACAGGAATGTATTAACTGATAAACCAATTACCCAATTAACTTTCCCGCTGGGATCAGACAAGTATGGACGTGATATTTTAAGCCGCATCATTGTGGGCACAAGGGTGAGCCTGAGTGTGGGATTAATAACGGTTATCATTTCTCTGAGCATTGGATTAATTCTTGGTTCATTGGCCGGTTATTTCCGTGGCCGGGTGGATGATATCATTATGTGGTTCATCAATGTGATCTGGAGCATGCCAACGCTGTTACTTGTCTTCGCCATCACCCTTGCATTAGGAAAAGGTTTCTGGCAGGTGTTTATTGCAGTGGGGCTAACGATGTGGGTGAATGTAGCCCGGTTAGTAAGAGGCCAGGTATTGGCAGTGCGGGAGCTGGAATATGTGGAAGCCACCAGGGCGCTGGGCTTTTCCAGTATCAGAACAATTGTGCGGCATATCTGGCCAAACATCATGGGCCCGGTAATGGTGATCGCTGCCAGTAATTTTGCTTCAGCGATAGTGATAGAAGCCGGGTTAAGTTTTTTAGGGGTGGGCGTACAACCACCCATGCCCAGTTGGGGCCTGATGATAAAGGAGAACTACAATTTCATCATCACCCAAAATCCTATGCTGGCACTGGCTCCTGGTTTTGCTATCATGTTATTGGTGCTGGCATTCAACCTGCTGGGGAATGGATTAAGAGATGCCCTCAACGTAAGAGGGAGACTATAAAGAACAGATACCTTCATCAAACAACTACATCACTCTCACATTGCGGCTGAAACTTTCTTCCAGTGAAATAAAGGTCTCCGTTCGTTCAATGCCTTTTATCTTTTGCAGCTGATCATGCAACACAAATCGCAGTTGAGTGATATCCTTACAAACAATTTCAGCAAACATGCTATAGTTACCAGTCGTATAATTAAGCCGCACTATTTCCGGTATCTTCTGCAGGTCTTTGGCCACCGCATCGTACAAAGAACTTTCCTTTAAATAAATACCGATGAAGGCGATCACATCATAACCCAGTTGTTTCAGATCTGCTTTCAGTCTGGTACCTTTGACCACCCCGGCTTCCTGTAGTTTTTTGATACGAACATGAATAGTACCCCCCGAAACGAACAGTTTTTTTCCGAGCTCTGCATAAGAGATCTCTGCATTTTCCATCATGTGGTGGATGATCTGAAGGTCCAGCTTATCAAGATTTAATTTAGTAGCCATTTTATCAGTTGGTTTTAGATATTATTCACAATAATTGACAAATATTTGAATAATTTCTATAATTTCAAAATATTTCTTGAAAAATTTGGAACGAATCGGCCAAGTGGCCTATATTTGTTCCATCAAGCTCTTATAATACTGTGGGGTGATGAAATTTTTGGCAGACATGCCCTCTTGTCTCGGGGGTGGAGATCATAGGATAAACGTAGCATAGAGCCGCTTGGGTAGTAATACCTGGGCGACCGGGGTCGACCACCGAACTTTGTACTACAGCTAACTACTCCGTGGAGGTTCGATCCCTCCCCCTACAGCTTTTCTCATGTACTTGTTTAGGCCTTCGCTTTTGCGGAGGCTTTTTTGTTGCCCTTTCTAACTGGTAAGAAGCTATTTAAACCCCGGAACTTTGTACTACTGCTAACTGTCCGCCGCGGTGGAGTCGATCCCTCCCCCTACAGCTTTTCTCATGTACTTGTTT
>JBEBIF010000632.1:0-1612 GCA_040080515.1 Chitinophagaceae bacterium
TTCAAACTGCAGCTCACCCACGCAGCCGATAATTTTTTTATTGCCCCCAAACTGGGTAAACAACTGCGCCACCCCTTCATCTGTTAATTGCAACAAACCTTTCTCCAGTTGCTTCGCCTTCATCGGGTCTTTGTTCTCCACTTCCTTAAATATCTCGGGGGAGAAAGAAGGGATACCGGTAAAGAAAAAATCTTCCCCTTCTGTTAGTGTGTCACCGATCTTAAAATTACCCGTATCAAACAATCCCACCACATCACCGGCATAGGCATCTTCAATCACACTCTTATCCCTTGCCATAAACGAATAAGGATTACTAAAACGAACATCCTTATCCAACCGCACATGGTGAAAGTATTTGTTGCGTTCAAACCTACCGGAACACACCCGGAAGAAAGCAATTCTATCTCTATGCTTCGGGTCAAGGTTGGCATGTATCTTAAAAACAAAGCCACTCATTTTATCCTCTTCCACATTCACGGGGCGAACAGTAGTTTCCCGGCTGCGGGGCGTTGGTGCTATGCGGATAAATGTATCCAGCATTTCCTTTACCCCAAAGTTGTTGACCGCAGAGCCAAAGAACACCGGCGCCACTTTACCATCCAGGTAGTCTTGTATGTTCAGTTCACCATGCACACCATCCACCAGTTCCACATCTTCCCGCAGTTGGGCCGCATCCCGGTCGCCCAGTTTGGCATTCACCACATCATCAGCCAGGTCGCTAACGGTTATCACATTTTCATCTGCAGCTTTTGTACCGGCGGTAAACAACACCAGGTTTTTATCATGCAGGTTATACACCCCTTTAAATTCCTTACCACTGTTGATGGGCCATGTCATCGGGTGCAGAGCAAGGCTTAGTTCCTTTTCCACTTCTTCCAGCAGGTCAAAACGGTTCTTACCATCCCGGTCCATTTTGTTTACAAACACTATCACCGGTGTATCCCGCATACGGCACACTTCCATCAGGCGGCGGGTCTGTGCTTCCACCCCGTTCACACTATCTATCACCAGTATTACACTGTCCACGGCGGTAAGTGTGCGGTAAGTATCTTCTGCAAAATCCTTGTGACCGGGAGTATCCAGCAGGTTTATCAGTACGTTGTTGTATTCAAAACTCATTACCGAGGTAGCTACCGATATACCCCGCTGCCGTTCTATCTCCATAAAGTCGCTTGTAGCATGTTTCTTTATTTTATTGCTCTTAACCGCACCGGCCACCTGTATGGCACCGCCAAACAGCAGAAATTTTTCTGTCAGTGTTGTTTTACCCGCATCCGGGTGACTGATAATGGCAAATGTTTTCCGCCTTTCTATTTCGTTGTGATACTTCATAAATGGCGGCAAAGGTAAGGTTTGAAAGGGGAAAACGTCATTGCGAGGCCCTCGAAGTGAATCCGAATTACATGAAAATTCTAAGGGCCGAAGCAATCTGCATTTACCCAGCTACAGTGCATATGGCATCGTCTGTTGCGTCGCACTCTTCGGGGGTTCGGTAATTCTACTGAGCATTTTGGAAGTTTATTTATACTTTTAAAGTATCTTCTGACCATGCTAATTTTTCTATGCAAATAGAGCATATAAAAGATTTATATGAGTAAAAACGGAGTTATTA